>CANOHR010000053.1 GCA_947565875.1 uncultured Pseudoflavonifractor sp. | reverse complement strand
TCTTTAAGATGGCCCCCCTCCACCACCATTTTGAGATGTGTGGGTGGAAGGAAAAAAAGGTGGTAGCGGTATTTTCCTTTGTCTCGGCTCTCTTCTGTGTCATCGCCTGGCTGGGTGTTGCGGGAAGGTACTGAGAAAGGAAAGAAGAGGAGAGGAGGGAGCCCATGTCCAAACTTAAACGGGACCTTACCATGGAACAGCAGCTGGCCCGGGGGCCTATGGACCTTCCCTTTCTGATGTTGGTGGTGCTGCTTACCGCCATCGGCGTCATCATGGTCCTTTCCGCCTCCTACGCCACCGCCGTGAGGGAGGAGCGCTCTGCCACCCATTATTTTGTCCGTCAGGCGGCCTTTGCCTTAGTGGGGTTCGTATTCATGTATCTTGCCTCCAAGGTCAACTACCAGTGGTACCGCTGGGGCTCGGTACTGGTATTGGGCCTTGCCTTTCTTCTGCTGGTGCTGGTCCTGATCCCGGGCTTCCACACCGTCCGGAGCGACGGAGTGAAACGCTGGCTCAAAATGCCCGGCATCGGAGCCTTTCAGCCCTCTGAAGTGGCAAAATTAGGGGTGATCCTCTATTTTTCCGCCCGAATGTCCAAACGGAATACGGAAAAAAGAAAGACCTACGATACCCGGAAACCCTCGGGAGTCATACTCCAGGCGTTGGAGGACTGGGGCTTTATGGAGCTGGTGCCCTACGGGGGGATCCTCCTTGCCATTATTGTGCTGATGTATTTTGAACCCCACATGTCGGGTACCATCCTGATCCTGATCCCCGCCGCCGCCATCCTCTTTGCTGGGGGAGTAAAACTGCGGTGGTTTGCCCTGGGAGGCTCTGTAGTGGGGGGCTTGTTGGCTATCATCGTTACCACCACCGACTATATGACGAGACGGATCACCCTTTGGCGGGACCCCTGGAGCCTTCCCCAGCAAGGGGGCTACCAGATCATCCAGTCCCTTTACGCCATCGGCTCCGGCGGCCTGTTCGGCGTGGGTTTTGGCCAGGGAAGGCAGAAGCAGGGCTTTCTTCCCGAACCGGAAAACGACTTCATTTTTTCCATCGTCTGCGAGGAGTTGGGGCTGATCGGAGCGGGACTCATTTTGGCCCTCTTTGTATTGCTGATCCTGCGGGGCTACTGGATCGCCCTCCATGCCAGAGACCGGTTTGGTTCCCTTTTGGTGGTTGGCATCACCACCTTGATGGCGGTTCAGGTATTTTTGAATATTTCCGTGGTAACGAACTTTCTGCCCACCACCGGCGTGTCCCTGCCCTTCTTCAGTTACGGAGGTACGGCCCTGATGATCCAACTTATAGAGATGGGGATCGTATTGGGCGTATCAAGGCAGATCCCGGCGCCAAAGCAGGGTTAGAAGGGCGGAGCAATGGTCTGCTTTTGGGGTAAGCCCTGGAGCGGAGCGAAATGACCGGAGGAGCAGTCCCATCGCCCAGCCGGGCATTTTGCGCAGCGGAGGGGTTTACCCCAAAAGCGCCCAGACCATTGCGGAGCCTGATCATAGCCCTTCATTTTAAATTGAAAACATGAAAGCATTCTCATTGAAAGTACGGGAATATTTACACGGTTTGTTTGACCTTTCCCCAAAAAACGCGGATAGCAAGGAGGCGTTTGCGTGAATATTATCTTCACCTGCGGTGGCACTGCGGGCCATATCAATCCCGCTGTGGCGCTGGCCAATCTGTTCCGGGAGCGCTACCCTGGTTGCTCCATCCTCTTTGTAGGAGGAGATAAAGGGATGGGGACCCGGTTGGTGCCCAAAGAGGGCTATGAGATGAAAACAGTGACCATTACCAACTTTTGGCGGTCGGTAAGCCTCTCAGCGATCAAGCATAATCTGGGGACCTTGGCAAACATGGTGAAGTCTGACAGTCAGGCCAGAGCCATTCTGGACGATTTCAAGCCCGACCTGGTGGTGGGGACCGGCGGCTATGCCAGCTATCCGGTGGTAAAAGTTGCCGCCAGGAGAGGGATCCCCACCGCCATCCACGAATCCAATGCCGTCCCCGGGCTGACCACCAAAGCTCTTAGCAAGGTAGCTGATGTGGTGATGGTGGGGTTTGCCGAGAGCCGGGAACACTATGACGATCCTTCCAAGGTGGTGGTCACCGGTACCCCTGTTCGGGGAGATTTCTTCCGGCGGACCCGGGCCGAGGCCCGAAAGGAGTTGGGTTTTGATGACGACCGGCCTCTGCTCCTGTCCTACTGGGGCAGCCTGGGGGCCGAGGTAATGAATGGATATATGGCGGATTTTCTCCGTCTGGAGTGTGAACGGGGCCAGAGTTTCCGCCATATCCACGGGGCGGGGCGGGATTTTGCCAGGCTTACCCAAACCCTGGCGGAGTCCGGGGTTTCGGCCCATCCCCATCCGGGGGTGGAGGTCCGGGAATATATCTACGATATGCCTCTGGTGATGGCGGCGGCAGACCTGGTGCTGTGCCGGTCGGGAGCCTCTACCGTCTCTGAGTTGGCGGCCATTGCCAAGCCTTCGGTGTTGGTGCCCTCTCCCAACGTGACCGCCGACCATCAGACCAAGAACGCCCGGATCCTTTCCGATACCGGCGGCGCGGTGTTGCTGCCTGAGAAGGAGTGTTCCGGGGAAAAACTCTACGAGGTGATCTCCAATCTTCTCCAGGATCCCGCCAAACGTGCGGATATGTCCCGAAAACTGGCCCAGCTATCTATCCCAGACGCCAACGAGAAGATCTTTGATGTGCTAAAGGGGCTGTTGCGATAAGAAAGGCCTCACATGGAGCGGAGAAAAGGGCTTCCGCCCAGTGCCTGTTTTTGCTCTTTTTTCGTCTGTCCGGCTCATTTTTGCCCTGCTTTGACCAAATCTCTCCCTATGACATAGGATGACCCGAAGGAAATCCTATAGGGAGGGCAAATCATGAGCGTTTTCAGGATCCAGGGGGATCGCCCCCTGTCCGGGTCCGTCCGGGTCCAGGGGGCTAAAAACAGCGTCCTGCCCATTTTGGCGGCCACCTTTCTTTCCACAGGCGTGTGTGTACTTCATAACTGTCCCTGGCTCAGCGATGTGGAGCATACTCTGGACATCCTACGCCATCTGGGCTGTAAGGTGGAGCGGGATGGGGAGACGGTGACGGTGGACGCCTCCGCGCCCACAGGATGCTCTGTGCCTGATAGTCTGATGCGGGAAATGCGCTCCTCTGTGATCTTTTTGGGGCCTGTTCTTGGGCGTATGGGGCGTTCAGAACTCACCTATCCGGGGGGCTGTGAACTGGGTCCCCGTCCCATCGACCTCCATCTTTCGGCTCTTCGGGCCCTGGGGGCGGAGATCGGGGAGCGGAATGGCCGCCTGGTGGCGGAGGGAGAACTTACCGGGGCAGATATCACCTTGTCCATTGCCAGCGTGGGAGCCACTGAAAACGCCATGCTGGCCGCCGTGGCGGCCAAAGGGATCACCACCATCACCAATGCCGCACGGGAGCCGGAGATCGTGGATCTGCAAAACTTCCTCCGCACTCTGGGCGCCAAAATCCGGGGGGCGGGAAGTTCAGTCATCGTCATAGAGGGAGGCGTTCCCCTTCACGGAGGGGAGCATACCGTATTGGCCGACCGGATCGTGGCCGCTACATACCTTTCCGCAGTAGCGGCAGCCGGCGGGGAGGGGGAGGTCACCGGGGTGGACTGGCGGCAGTTGTCCACGGTAACGGCGGTCCTGGCCGAGGCGGGCTGCCAGGTGGAGAGTGGGATGGAAACCATCCATATCACCGCTCCCAAACGGCTCCGCGCTGTCCGGCCCATCCGCACGGCTCCCTATCCCGGCTTTCCAACCGATGCCCAGGCGGTGGTGATGGCGGCTCTGTGCAAGGGGACGGGGGCCAGCGTGTTTGTGGAGAATATGTTTGACAGCCGCTACCGCCATGTGGATGAACTTGCCCGTATGGGGGCGGATATCCGAGTGGAGGGCAGAGTGGCGGTGGTATATGGCGTCCCCAGGCTTTTCGGGGCACGGGTCCGGGCCGGGGATCTGCGGGGAGGCGCGGCCCTTGCTGTGGCGGGTCTGGGAGCGGAAGGAGAGACGGTACTCTCAGGACTGCGGCATATCTGCCGGGGCTATGAGGACCTGGCGGGGGATCTGAGGGCACTGGGAGCAAAAATAGTGTTGGAAGAGGAAATTGTAAGCGAATCTTAACGATTTATTTGCTCGAATGTGATAGGATAAATGGGAAAAAGGTACAGGAGGCCGGGACATGGCGGCAAGGAAGGATCGGAATCGGCGGCGGCGGCGGAGAAGGGGACGCTTCGGCTTCCTCTATAAGCTGTTGTCCTTTCTGATCATCTTTGCCGCTATTTTGGCAGGTTGCGTGGCCTTTTTTCGGGTCAATCAGGTCGTTGTGTCGGGAAATAGCCGCTACAGCGCCCAGGAGGTCATTGCCGCCTCGGGAGTGGAGTTGGGGGATAACCTGTTCCTGGTGAACCGGCCCCAGACCGCCCAGAGTATCCTGAGAGCCCTTCCCTATGTGGAAAACGCCGTCCCGGTCCACCGGCTTCCTGATACGGTGGAACTGCACATCACCGAATGTGTTCCCGCCGCCGCTGTTCGCTCTGGAGGAAGCTGGTGGCTTATGGACGCCAGAGGAAAGCTATTGGAGCAGGGGACGAAGTCTATTGTAGGTATGCTTCCGGAGGTGCGCGGACTCCATCCTGTGGAGCCTGCGGTGGGAGAGTGGACAGAGGTGGACATTGGGGAGCAGACCAGGCTGGAGGGGCTGGGACAACTTCTTACCGCTCTGAATACCCGGGGCATGGCGGAAAATGTGACGGATTTTATTGACGTAAGCGCCAGCAATGTGATCTATTTTGGATATGGAGCGGAACTGACGGTGGCAGTACCTATGGCGGGGGACTTTGACCTGCGGGTCTTTTCCCTTCAGCGGGTGCTGGAGACCTTTGCCCAGCGGGGAGAGTCGGTGACAGGCACTCTGGATCTGACCTACGGCGATTCCGAGGCCCGGCTTCTCACAGAGCGGTGGCTGCCCGCCTGAACTTATCTTTGCGGGCTGGGCAGGAAAAAGTTTTATAAAATCCGCCCAGAACTATTGACCTCGGGGCAAAAGCAGGATAGAATATAACAAGATGTAGAAGTCATAGGCGGCGGGGCCACAAAATGGTCCATAGCTTCGACTGACAAGGGCAAACACGCCCCAGAGGGTCTCAAAGGGCGTGCTGGCGGCGTTCTCCCCCTTGCCGGGCGACAGCCCGTCTGCGGGGTGCGGCCTTGCCATCTCACCCTTTGGGACCCTCTGGGGTCCGAAGGAGTTTTGCGGGAGCCCAAGGCGTTCCCGGCAAGGTTGTCGACGCAGCCTTACTGGCGTAAGGCAAGGAGACAAAACGCGGTCCGGGGGCGGCTTGGGCCCCGCAAAACCGTGCTTGCCCTTGTCAATCGAAGCTACCGTAACAGGATACAAAAGAACCGTACATAGGAGGAGCAGTTATGCCGTTTGGATTGGATACCGGCCCGGAGGCTGTTGTAAAGATCAAGGTCATTGGTGTGGGAGGCGGCGGAAACAATGTGGTCAACCGCATGGTCCGCAGCGGTGTGAAGGGCGTGGAGTTCATCGCTATCAATACCGATAAGCAGGCTCTGGATATCTCCAGTGCAGGACAGAAGGTACAGATCGGGGACAAGCTTACCAACGGAAAGGGCGCCGGCGCGGATCCTGAGATCGGCCGGAAGGCTGCTGAGGAGAGCAAAAGCCAGATCACCAAGCTTCTGGAGAATACCGATATGGTGTTTATCACCGCAGGTATGGGCGGAGGCACCGGTACCGGAGCGGCTCCCATCGTGGCGGAACTTGCCAAGGAGATGGGGATCCTCACCGTGGGTGTGGTGACCAAACCCTTTAACTTTGAGGGCCACCGCCGGATGCAGCAGGCGGAGATCGGCATCGAGGAACTGAAGGGGAAGGTAGACTCTCTGGTCATCATTCCCAATGAGCGGCTGAAGCTGGCTACCGATCAGAAGATCACCTTTGCCAATGCTTTTGAGATCGCTGACGACGTACTTCGCCAGGCGGTCCAGTCCATTTCCGACCTCATTAAGAACACCGGCTTTATCAACCTGGATTTTGCCGACGTGACCGCCGTGATGAAGGACGCGGGCATGGCCCACATGGGCGTGGGCCGGGCCGCAGGCAAGAACAAGGCGGAGGATGCGGCCAAGATGGCTATTTCCAGCCCCCTGCTGGAGACCTCTATCAACGGCGCCAGGGGCGTACTGGTGAATATCACCGGCTCCGAGGACATCGGACTGGAGGAAGTGGAACAGGCCGCCGAGATGGTGCGCCAGGCTGCCCATCCCGAGGCTCTCATCATCTTCGGCGCCGCCTTTGATCCTGACATGGAGGATGAGATGCAGGTCACCGTCATCGCCACCGGCTATGACGAGAGCGTACCCAAGATGGATCCCGCCAAGAAGAAGGACGCTGCTCCTGACTTTATAGGGGCTGCTGAGCAAGATGCGGCGGGGACGGCCTGGGGTTCTGCGGAGGATAAAGAGAAAGAGGAAGACGACAAGACCTGGGAGACGCTTTACAAGATATTCAACAGCGACAAATAAGCGTTCCGATAAAAAAGTTCCGGCGTTCTTATGAACGCCGGAACTTTTTTTTCATAAAACAGCAGGTTTAAGTCAGATGATGTGGAGGACCTCTCCATCATCCTTCACTACGTCGATGTGGCAGTCCATGCCAAGGGTGGTAACGGCGGCCAGGATCAGAGCCCAGGGGGCAGCGGCTACTCCGGCCACGATCCCCACATTCAGGGGGAAGTTGACGATGGTCTCCCCATCCTTAAGCACCTGGATCTTGGTGACGTTCCCCTTTTTCACCAGCTCCTTGATCTTTTCCACGATCTCCTCAGCAAACTTTTTGTCCTTCATATCTTCTACCATAGGAATGACCTCCCAAAACATAAATGGTCTGTGCTTCTATAGTATGCCACAGGGAGGAAAAAGGGTCAAGAAAGAAACCGTTAAATTTTACCGAAGAAAAGGGAAAGACACAGTAGTAAATGAAAATTTAGCGGAATATTTGCCCATGAATGCTTTTCCGGGAAGAGAGC
>CANOHR010000052.1 GCA_947565875.1 uncultured Pseudoflavonifractor sp. | reverse complement strand
AACTCCTGACGGTACGACCACTGTGGAAAAGACCGAAAAGGACGGGACCGTTACCATTACCGAAACGACTCCCGACAAGGTAAAGGTAGAGACCGTCACCACTCCCGAGGGGGAGATCACCGCCAGAGTGGACCTGCCCAAGGAGAAGGAGGAGGCCCGGATCACCGTCCCCGTAAAGGATCCCACTCCCGGCCAGGTGGCCGTCGTTGTCAATAAGGATGGTACGGAGACCATCGTGCCCAGGTCGGTGGTAACAGAGAGTGGAGTCTCCCTTACCGCGCGGGACGGCCAGACCATTAAGATCATTGACAACAGCAAGGACTATGACGATGTGGCAGGTGTTCCCTGGGCTCAGGACGCGGTGGACTTTGTCTCCGCACGGGAACTCTTTACCGGCACGGGAGAGCGGACTTTCAGCCCCAACACCCAGATGACCCGGGGAATGCTCGTCACCGTCCTCCACCGCCTGGAGGGGACTCCCAGGGCCACCATGGAAGCGCTCTTTGACGACATCGAAGAGGGCAAGTACTATACCGAGGCCGCCCTGTGGGCCTCTGAAAAAAAGATCGTGGCCGGAACGGACAAGGGTTTTGAACCCGAGGGCCTTATCACCCGGGAGCAGTTTGCCGTGCTTCTCTACCGCTATGCGGGCAGTCCCGCTGTGGAGGAGACCCCGGTGGAGGGCTTCGTGGATGCAAGCTATGTCTCTGACTGGGCCGTGGCGGCCATGAACTGGGCTGTAGCCAGTGGTATCATTACCGGAAGGGGCAGCGGCGTTTTGGACCCGGGGGCCAACGCCAGCCGTGCCGAGGTGGCCACCATGCTCCAGCGCTTTGTGACAAAGTTCTAAAGCATAAACCTGAAACGCCCTCCGCTTTTGAAGCGGAGGGCGTTTCAATGTTCTGCGGGGGCAAGCTCCTACCCTACGATCCTATCGGAAGGTCGTTTCATCCCTGGCCGGGCGGTCGGGTACGCTATACTTCTGGATAGAAAACACGGAAAAAAGGAGGCTGACGGTATGGAGGTATCCAAAAACGGCGCGGCCCTTGGGATGGAGGACAACTTGAAAAAGGTGGTCACCGAGATGGTGGTGCTGTCTCTCCTCAGCCGGGAAGACATGTACGCCGGGCAGATCACCCAGGCCATCGAGGATCATTCCGGCGGGGCGGTGAGCATCGTGTTCCCCTACTCCGCCCTCTACCGGCTCATCAGCGCCGGATATATCTGGGAGGCCTATAAGAATACCGCCCCCGACGGACGGCGGCGGCAATATTATCAGATCACCGAGACAGGAAGGGAGCATTTGTCCCGGCTTCAGGATGTATATGAACGCTTTACCGGCGGAGTGGACGTGCTGCTGCGAGGGGAGGACAAGATATAATGGATAAACCGGCGCAACGCTCCCTGAAGCGTCTGAGCCGGGGGCTGGTCTGCACCAGAGAGGACCGGGAGCGGCTGTTGAAGGATGCGGTGGCGATGCTGGAGCTAAAACCCCGGCGCTTTTTTATAAGGACTATGTGGACTCCTTTGGCCCTCCTGAGGAGTTTGCCGCTCAGATAATGTATAATATGCTGGATAACGCCACCATCTGGGCCTATCCTCAAAACTCCGAGCTTCTGGGAGAAACGACCAATCAATATGGACACAAAAATGACGAGAATGGTGGGCCCGTGACCTTTTTTGAGGTTCATTTTTGGAAGTGGGACCGGGAGGACGTTTTCTGACCGGAAGGACGGGGATGAAAAGCGGCGGCGAAGAGAAATTTCTTCGCCGCCGCTTTTTGTCTGTTTTGGGAAAAGCTTATTTGCCGATATAGTCCAGCATGTTCTCGGCCGCCCACACGCCGCTGCCAATGGCGAGGCCCACGCAGGAGCCGGGGCCGTCGTAGTAGGGAACGGCGTAGTAGCTGCCCACCTCGCAGCCGCCGCAGTAGAGGCCGGGGATCACGTCGCCGTTGGCCCCCACGGCCCGCAGGTAGCTGTCGGTCTTCACCCCACCGAAGGTGGACCAGGCGGCGGGTTCGTACTCAAAGACGTAGTAGGGGCCGCCGTCCACGGCCTTCAGGAAGTTGGCGCTCTTGTTGAAGATGGGGTCCACCCCATCGGCGCAGGCCTTGTTGTACTCGGCCACCGTCTTCTCCAGGTTCTCCAGACCGAAGTACTCCGCCGCCTCGGCCAGGGTGTCGGCCTTGATGGCCCAGCCGTCGTTGATGGCCTCCTGAAGCTGCTCGGGAGCGGCGGTCAGGCCGTCCTTCACCCGTAGGCCGGACTTGGAGGGCCAGTCGGCAGGATCGCCCAGATAGCTGATAATGCCCTGATCCTTGGTGGTGCAGGCCTTATAGTAGGCCTCGTCCATCACGGCGTAGACCTTGCCCTGGCGGAGGATGGCCTCGCCGCCCAGGGCCAGGGGGAAGTCGGCTACCAGCTTCTCATTGATGAAGCGGTCGCCGTCCCGGTCCACATAGAGCCCGCCGTAGAGCCAGAAGGTCAGGTTTGCGTTGTTGGCGGTGGTGGCCTTGGTGTTGTTGGACTTGAACTCATCGCCCAGGACGCCGAAGTTTCGGTCCAGGGTGCCGCCGGCCTCCAGCACCATGTTGATGCCGTCGCCGGTGGGGGTGTTGCTGCCCAGGGAGATCACGTTCACGTCGCCGAAGTGCTCGTGGAGCATGTCCTCATTGCCCTGGAAGCCGCCGGTGCAGGTCATGACGGCCTTGGCGTGGACAATGACGGTGTCGCCGTCGGCATTGGTGCCCTGGACGCCCACTACCTTGCCGCCCTCCAGGATCAGGTGCTCGCCGGGAGTCTCATAGAGGAACATGCCGCCCTTGGTCTCCACGGCCTTGGTGAGGGGGTCCACCCGCTCCGCGCCCCGGACGGCGAAGGAATGACGGGCCTGGTAGCCCACGCCGTAGGTGTCCTCGTTTACATCGCGGAAGGGGATGCCCAGGGCCACCATCTTGTCGATGGCCACACCGGCCCGGCACCAGACGTCCCACAGCAGCTTGGCGTCCACGGTGGTGTTGGAGAAGTCATAAAGGTGATCGAAGACCTCCTTGTTGGTGGTGGTGATCCCCTGCTCCTTGGCTACCACGGTCTCGGCCCCGGCAGGGCCGCCGCAGCGGGAGAAGTTGGAGGAGGTGGCGTTAGCGGCCTTCTCCAGCACGATGACCTTGGCGCCTGCTTCGCTGGCGGTATGGGCGGCCAGCAGCCCGGCGCCGCCGGCGCCTACGATGGCGATATCGGCGGTGTACTCCACGGTCTTTCCACCGGTCTTTTCCACCTTGTTCTCAAAGGTGGCGGGATCGCCCCCAGCCTGCTGGATGCAGGACTTAACGGCGGTGAGGATGGCGTTGGTGGTCATGGTGGCGCCAGCCACGGCGTCCACCGCCACAGTCTGGTTGTCCACCACGGCCTTGGAGGTCCGCTCAATGGCGGGCTCGCAGATGCCGGGAGTCTCATTGTGGCTGACTACCTTGACGGCAGAGATGGCTCCGGCGGTCACGGTGACTTCCACCTTCACATCCCCGTTCTTGCCGGCGCCCACGCCGGTGTAGCTGCCGTCAGTCAGTTTGGTGGCAGGGGCGGCGGGGGCGGTGAAGTTGGGGACGTTCACCAGCTTGGCGGTGTTGGGGTCGTTTTTGTCCCACGCCACCTCAATGTTCAGCAGCTCGCTGAGGTACCGCAGGGGAGCGTAGGTGGCGCCGTCATAGGCAAACACCTCAGCCGCCGTCCCGTCAGACTTGGTGGGGGTGACGGTGTAGCCGTTGACGCTCATGCCCATGGGGGTGACAGTGATGCGTTTCTCTGCCCCCGCCGCCAGAGCGGCGGTACCCATGACCATAACGACGGCCAGTGCGAGGGCGGTGATCCTTTTCTTCATGTGGGGTCTCTCCTTTGCTTTGTTCTTGAGTTCTTACCATAGGACAGACGGATTATACCTGTTTTTCTTATGATTGTAAATTGACATTTTGGGGAAAAATCGTCATTTATCGGCGGACTAAAAATTTTTCCCGCCCATAGCATTTTTTGGAAAGATATGCTATACTCATTCTAATTGTGAAAGGAGGGACCGCCATGATGACCCAGGTACGCTCCCTGGGCCTCCACGGGGTGGAGGGCTATCTGGTGCTGTGCGAGTGCGACCTGTCCGGCGGCCTTCCCAACTTTGACATCGTAGGGCTGCCTGACGCCGCCGTAAAGGAGGCCCGGGACCGGGTGAGGGCGGCGGTGAAAAACTGCGGCTTTGATTTTCCGGTGTCCCGAATTACAGTAAATTTGGCCCCCGCTGACCGGAAAAAGGGGGGCACGGTCTATGACCTTCCCATTCTGGTGGGCATTCTCTCCGCCGGAGGACAGCTTCCGCGGCCCGGAACCGGGTCCGCCTTTTTGGGGGAACTGTCCCTCTCCGGGGCAGTGCGCAGCGTCCCCGGCATGCTGCCCATGGCCCTGGCTGCCAGAGAGGCGGGCCTGCGGGAGCTTTTCGTCCCCGCCGACGCGGCGGCGGAGGCCACCCTGGCTAAGGGCCTTACAGTGTATCCCGTCTCCCATGTCCGGGAACTGGTGGAGCATTTGAAGGGGGAGAGACGGCTTTCCCCCGCCGAAAGCTGGACCCCCGCAGGGGAAGAGGCCAAGGAGCCCGACTTTGCCGAGGTAAAAGGGCAGGAAAATGTGAAGCGGGCCCTGGAGATCGCCGCCGCCGGTGGGCATAATATTTTGATGATCGGGCCTCCCGGTTCGGGCAAGTCCATGCTGGCCCGGCGCCTACCCTCCATTCTGCCGGAGCTTTCCGAGCGGGAGGCCCTGGAGACCACCGCCGTCCACTCGGTGCTGGGGCTGACCACCAAGGAGCGGCCCCTGCTGACAAGGAGACCCTTCCGTTCCCCCCACCACACCATCTCCGCCATGGGAATGGCTGGGGGAGGCAATCCCCTCATCCGTCCGGGGGAGATATCCCTGGCCCACCACGGGGTCCTTTTTCTGGATGAGCTGCCCGAATTCCATAAGGACGTGCTGGAGGTCCTCCGCCAGCCTCTGGAGGAGGGGCGGGTCCAGATCAGCCGGGCTGCGGGCAGCGAGAGCTTTCCCGCCCGGTTCATGCTGGTGTGCGCCATGAACCCCTGCAAATGCGGCTGGTATGGCTATTCAAACCGGTGCAAATGCAACAGCAAGGATGTGGAGAAATATCAATATAAGATCTCCGGCCCTATGCTGGACCGGATCGACCTTACGGTGGACGTGCCGCCCCCCGAGTTCAGCACCCTGTCGGAAAAGCCGGACGGGGAGCCCTCAGCGGCCATCAAAAAGCGGGTGGACGCCGCACGGGAGATCCAGACCAAACGCTTCGGCCCGCAGGGGATCCCTTGCAATGCCCAGATGGGCCGGGGGGAGTTGGAGGAGTTCTGCCGGCTGGACAGCGCCTGCCAGGCCATGATGAAGGGAGCCTTTGACCGGATGGGGCTTACCGCCAGGGGCTATGACCGGATCCTCCGGGTGGCCCGCACCATCGCCGACCTGGACGCAAGCCCGGACATACAGCCCCAGCATTTGGCGGAGGCGTTACAATATAGAGCCACGGGGTGGATGGCGAAATGAAGCTAAAGGCTAAAGGCAAGGAGCCCGGCTTTGCCGGACTATTTCAAATAGCCGCCTGGGACGGCAACAGAGAAAATAGCTTTTTCCCTTTAGCCTTTTTGAAAGGTCGTGCTGACAAGGTATGGTAGAACGTTTCATTGTGGTCCTGGGCCAGGTCATGACCCTTTTCCTTATGATGGGGGTGGGATTCGGTCTGGGGAAGCTGGGAAAAATATCCACCCACGGCACCACGGAATTTTCCACCCTTCTTCTCTATGTGGTGACCCCCTGTATCATCATCGATTCCTTTCAGACCGGCTACGACGCGGCCCTTCTCAAGACTCTGGGGTTGGGGGTACTGTGTCAGATGGGGTGCTACGCCCTTTACGCGGTGCTGGTGAATTTCTTTTTCCGAAAGGATGAGCCCGACCTGCGCATTCCCTTCCGGTTTGGGGCCATGTACGGCAATACCGGCTTTATGGGTATCCCCCTGATCCAGGCCGTTATGGGGGATGAGGCGGTCATATTTGCCGTAGTGGCTCTGGTGGTCTTCAACCTGTGGACCTGGAGCCACGGGCTTATGATGATGAGCGGGGAAAAGAAGTTCTCCCTGAAAAAGATGATCGTTACCCCTGGGGTGCTGGGCATGTTGGGGGGGATCCCCCTGTTTTTGACCCGGACCACCCTGCTGGGGCCTCTCTATAAGGCGGTGGGCTTTATCGGGAGCCTCAACACCCCCCTTGCCATGATCGTCATCGGGGCCCAGCTGGCCCGGGCGGACCTGGGAAGCCTTTGGAAAGATAAAAAGCTCTATGAGGGCTCCGCCGTCAAGCTGCTGCTTATCCCCCTTATCACCATGCTGGTCATGCTCCCCTTCCGAAATGACTATCTTCTCTATGTGGCTGCGGTGATCCTGTCCGGAGCCCCCGCCGCCGGAGTCACCAGTATGTTTGCGGAGAAGTTTGGCCGCAGCCCCGAGCGGACGGCCGAACTGGTGAGCTTCTCCACTCTGCTGAGTATTTTTACTTTGCCGGTGGTGGCGGTATTGGCGGAAACGATCGCGGGATGAGAGAGGTGGGCACGCCGAGGTCGTCGTGCCCCACAGCCGGGGTCGTCACGCCCTACGACAGGATAAGGACACAAACGTACAAAAGAGAGGATATTGAATATGGAGATCAACGGACAAACCATCACCGACATCAAGCGCTATGACGAGTTGGGGCTGTCCCCCGAGATCATGAAGGCGCTCCAAAAGAAGGGCTATGAGCGCGCCACCCCCGTTCAGTCGGGAGCCATTCCCTATTTTATGGAGGGAAAAGACGTGATCGCAAAGGCTCCCACGGGGACGGGAAAGACCTTTGCTTTTGGCATTCCCATGGTGGAACATGCCGATCCGGAGAGTGCGGACGTCAATTTTCTGGTGCTGGCTCCAACCCGGGAACTGGCCATCCAGATCCAGGAGGAGTTGCGGGATCTATGCGAGTTTAAGGAGGGGGTCCGCACCGTGGTCCTCTACGGCGGCGCCCCCATCGAAAAGCAGATCAAGCAGCTGAAAAACCACCCCCAGATCGTGGTAGCCACCCCAGGACGGCTCATGGACCACATGAAGCGGCGCACGGTGCGGCTGGACAAGGTGGAGACGGTAGTGCTGGACGAGGCGGACCGGATGCTGGACATGGGCTTTATCCAGGATGTGACCCGGATCCTGGACCAGATCAAGTCCCGGAAAAACATCGGCATGTTCTCCGCCACCATTTCCCGGGAAGTGATGGATATCTCCTGGGTCTACCAGC
>CANOHR010000051.1 GCA_947565875.1 uncultured Pseudoflavonifractor sp. | reverse complement strand
CCATAGTTGGCGGAAAAATACAAGAAATCAGGCGGTAAACTTTCTGTGAATAGGAAAAGGGAGAGTCCCCGCCGGGACTCTCCCTTTTGTATGGAGTTTTTCTTAGAGGTCAATGCGGTACAGCGCGGGCTGTCCCTTGCTCTGGGGCAGGGGAGAGGCCTGGATCCAGCAGATATCTCCGTCTATCACGACTGGATCGGTGGGGGGCATGAGGGTGTCGGACAGGACCTGCTCCGTTTCCACCTGCTTTCCCCTGCCGTCCAGCTTTTGATAATGGATATCCGCTCCGTCCTGCCACATAGCCACGAAGCTGTTGTCGTCCAGCTTTACCAGCCGGGCGCAGTCGACGGTGCTGTCGCTGTGGGTGAGCCAGGCGAGGGTGGTGGTGGAGAGGTTTTCCTCGATATTGAAGGTGCCCCAATGCTTGGTCCTGCCGTCCGGGTCCTTCCAGGAGGCATCGTATTGCCTGCCGCCGGGGAGGATGGTGAGGGAGGTGTCGGTACTCCCCTCGGGCCAGGGCGGGGTGGGCTCCTTAGGCTCCTTTGTTGTGTAGGTCAAAAACAGGTTCCAGGGCCCCTGCGTACCATCCTGTGGGCCGGAACAGCCCAAAAACAGATAGCCGTCCCGGGAGATCTCAAACCCACTGCCAATAGCGTTGGTCACGTTGTCCCCTACGTTCCCTGCAATTTTAAGAAGTTCCGCCTTCTGAGCGTCGTCGTGGAGGACAAAGGCGCGGGGATAAGCGTCCCCGTGGTCCACCGTTACCATTTCCGCCCCGTCAAACCGGACAAACTGGCCGAAGGAGTGAGAGACATGGTTGCCGGGAAATTTCTCACTCACCGAAAGGACCTCCATACCGTCGGTACTTACGGTGATGGTAACGTTGGACTGGTGGCGGAGACCGTCGTCGGGGGTGGTGTACCGCTGCCGGGCGGCGTGGAGGGCCAGGGTTTTGCCGTCGCCGCTCACCGCCATCCGGGATACGGCGGCCGTAAAGGGGGCGGTGGTGTAGGAATCCCCGCCGTTGACGGAAGCGGAACCCAGCCGGTTCCATTCCCGGTCGTACCGGACGATCCGCCAGACCTCCCGGTCGTCCTCCTCCTTGTCGTTATCCTGCCCGAAGGCAAGGTAAAAGTGGTTGCCCGAGTCGAGAAAGGCGCCGAAGGTGGGCAGTTCCTTTTCAATGGTTTTGGAGGAGGAGAGACTTCCGTCGGCGTTGAAGCGCTCTACAGTAATGGCGTCGGAGCCCACCACCAGGACGGAGACGGTGCCGTCCCCATTGTCAATGGTGTAATAGCCTTTGGCCCAGCCTGTCATGGGCTTGGCTACCTGGCTGTCGGAGGCTCCGAACCGGGAGGCACCAGACCAATCGGTCTTGCCTTGCAGGGGAAGGGCGTCAAGTTCCTGAGCCGCGGCGGCGTCCAGCAGTTCTGCTGTCCGATGAGCCAGCACCACAGCAGAGGGCCAGTTCAGCTTTCCACGGGGGTCAAAGTTTCTCTGGTCGTCCCCCTTCATCAGACCGTAGGCGGCGATCCGCTCCGTGTAAGGAAGGGCCCAGGGGCTGATCTTGTCCACGTCGGCATAGACAGCGGAGCGGCCCGAGGGTTCCATGGGGTAGTCCAATTTTTGGGAGACAAAGTCCAGCAGGGAACAGACCATTTTAGCCGCCTGTTCCCGGGTCAGGTCGTCCCCGGGGGCAAGGCGGCGAAGCCCGTCGTTTCCCACCGAGCCCTCCAGGATACCGTAGCCCGCAGCCCTCCGGTAGGCGGAGTAGGAGGTGTCGGAAAAATAGTCCTCCGCCGCCTGAGGGAACCGCTCCAACTCCTTCTGAGGAAAGGCGCTTTCCAGCAGCAGGGTCAGAAGTTCGGTAAAATCCCCACGGGTCATATCCCCGGTGGGGGAAAGAGGAAGGCGGACCCGGTCCGCCAGAGCCTCATAGGCTTCCTGGGCCCAGGAGGGGGCCTGCTCCCCATGGGCGGGAAGAACGGGGCTCATCAGGCACAGGCAAAGAAGGAGCGCGGTGAACTTTTTCATGGTGAATACGCCGCCTTTTTCAGTGGAGTATTTTTATTCTACCATAGCGGAGAGAAAAGTCAATCAGGGACAAGGGGAGCAAAATTGACCCTTTTTCTTCCAGGGAAAGTGTGATATAATACCCGTATCTATATCCACATATCCACGGAAACGGAGCGGGCTGAATATGGACAAGCAGAGGGACTGGAAGGACCGCCAACAGGAGCCGGACGGGATCGTCGAGGGCCGCAACGCCGTCATTGAAGCCCTCCGGGCGGGGACGCCCATCGACAAGGTCTATATTGCCAAGGGAGAGACCGATTCCGCCCTGGGGCACATCGCCGCCAAGGCCAAAGCGGCGGGGATCGCCGTGGTGGACTGCGACCGGCGGAAGCTGGACGCTATGAGCGTCACCCATTCTCACCAGGGGGTCATCGCCGTGGCCGCCGTTCGGGAGTACGCCACGGTGGAAGATATTCTGGAGGCGGCGGCGGAGAAGGGGGAAGCCCCTTTGATCGTAGTTTGCGACGAGTTGAGCGATCCCCACAACCTGGGGGCGGTGATCCGTACCGCATACTGCGCCGGGGCCCATGGGGTCATCATTCCCAAGCGGCGCTCCGCAGGACTGACGGCGGTGGTAGCCAAGACCTCCGCCGGGGCGGTATCCCACCTGCCCGTAGCCAGGGTAGCCAACCTTACCGCCTGTCTGAAAGAACTGAAGGGGGCGGGGATCTGGGTCTACGGAACCGCTGCCGATGCCAAAGGAAGCATGTACCAGGCCGACCTGAAGGGGCCTGCCGCCATTGTTATCGGCAGCGAGGGGGAGGGGATGAGCCGCCTGGTCCGGGAGACCTGCGACGTGCTGGTCTCCATTCCCATGAAGGGAAAGCTCAATTCCCTCAACGCCTCCGCCTCCGCCGCCATCCTTCTTTACGAGGCGGTACGCCAGCGGCAGGGGTAATTTTTACATTGAGACAGGTGATCCTATGTCCGGTTACCGGGACGACGATCAACTGAATCAGGATGAGTTTTCGCTGGAGGCCATTTTGGCTGAGTTTGGCAGCGGAACGCCCCAGCGGCAGGAGGAGCCTCCTGCCGCCGGTTTTGACGCGCCGGCGGAGGGGCCTTCCTCCGAAGTTTCCGGGGAAGATCGCGTAGGGCGCGACGCCCCCGGCGCGCCGCCCCCTCCCCCCCAGGACGAACTGGCCGAGCAGGACTGGTTTCCCACCCGTCCTCGTTCTCAAGAGTTTTATGGGGGAAAAAGGGATGCGGAAGAGACCGAAGCCTCTCCGGTAGGGCGGGGGCTTGACCCCGCCGCACCGGAAGGATCACCGACTCAAATAAAGGGGAAGGTGACCGCCTTCCCCAAGCCCGCCCCCAAAATTATTCGGGAGGAGGCGCCGCCTCCCCTGCCCCCTGAGCCGGAACCAGAGCCGGAGCCGAAGGAGAAGGTGGTGGAATTTCCCACCCCGGGGCCGGACAATCCGGTGGCAGCCAAGATCGACCACTTGATCCGAAAGGCGGACCAGTTTGCCGACCACATGTACGAGGAGGAGGGAGCGGAGAGCGCCAAGGCGGTCCGCCGGGCGGAAAAGCTGATCCCCGGCGTGGATGAGGAGGAACCGGCCCCTCCTCCTGTCCGGGAGCGAAAACCAAAAAAGAGACTTCCGCCGCCCCCCGATCTTCCTCCGGCGGAGTTGGCTAAGCGGTATGCCAAAGGGCTCAGAGGACTGGGAGTGCGGTGTGCGCTGGTGTTTCTTCTGGCTTTGGCCGCCCTCTACCTCACCGCCGCCCCTGTTATGGGCTGGTTTATCCCGGTCCAACTGGCGGAAAATAGAGCGTGGCAGTGTTACGCCCTGGCGGGACTTCAGGCCGTGGCTATCCTGCTGAGCGCCGATGAATTTTTAAAAAGTATCATCCGGTCCTTTCAGCACCGGATGAGCATGGAGTTGATCCTTTCCCTGGCCAATGTTGTGGTGCTTGCCGACGCCCTTACCATTCCCTGGCTGGGGTTGCAGGCCCAGCGGCAGAGTTTCTGCTGTGCGGCGGTGCTGGGGCTTTGGTGCCTGATGTACGGCAGTCTCCAAACCCGGAAGGGGCAGCGGCTTGCCTGCCGTACGGCGGCTGCCGCGTCGGAGCCCTACCTGGTGACGCGGGACGAGGGGAAGTGGAACAACCGGGATACTTACGTGAAATGGTCGGGGCCCCTGAACGGGTTTGGAAGCCAGATCCAGGCAAGTGATGGGGCCCAGCGGATCTACCGGGTAGTGACTCCGGTGATCCTTTTATCCGCAGTCCTTTTTGCGGTTTTGTCCTCGGTGGGGAAGGGGCGTGCCCAGGATCTCCTGTGGTGTCTTGCCGCCACCCTGACTGCCGCCGGGAGCCTTTCAGCCACTCTTTGCTTCGGGATCCCCTGGCGGAAGATATCCGCCAGATTGTCCAAGTCCGCGGCGGCTCTGGCGGGGTGGCAGGGGGTAACCAACACCACGGGAAGCTGTAGCCTGGTGCTGACCGACATCGACCTTTTCCCTGTGGGATCGGTGTCTCTGAACGGGGTGAAGATATTCGGAGATTTCCCAATCGAGAAAGTGGTGGCGGTCACCGCCACCGTGATCCGGGATTCGGGAAGCGGACTGGAGAAGGTATTTCACGATCTCCTCCGCAGCCAGGGGGCTGTTTACCGCCGGGGGGAAGACCTGATCCCCTTTGAGGGGGGCGGACTTTCCGAATTGATCCGGGGGGAACAGGTCCTTGTGGGTTCGGCGGCTTTTATGGTGCTGATGGATGTTGCCCTGCCTCCCGGCCTGAAAGTGAAAAACGCCGTCTTCTGTGCCATTGACGGGGAACTGGCAGGGATATTTGCTCTCAACTATCATCTGCCGGGGACGGTGGCTCCCGCCATCGATTCCCTCATCCATAACCGGATCACTCCGGTACTGGCCACCAGAGACTTTAATCTCATTCCCTCCATGCTCCGCCAGCGGTTCAAGCTGCCGGCGGAAAAGCTGGACTTTCCCGCGGTCCACCGCCGCCGGGAACTCAGCGATCCGGACCAGGAGCATTCCGAGGTTTTGACGGCAGTCCTCTGCCGGGAGGGTCTGGGTCCCTATGCCGAGGCTGCGGTGGGGTCCCGGCGTCTGCGCACAGCGGTGCGCCTGTCCGCCGTTTTGAGCTGCCTGGGCTCCGTGGCAGGGACTCTTCTGGCCTTCTACCTGACCTATGTGGCGGCCTACAACTCCCTCACCCCTCTGAACCTGACTCTATTCCTCCTCATGTGGCTGGTGCCCACCCCCCTGATCGCCGGATGGGTGGACCGGTATTGAATCGTCCAGACTGCACTCCGCCCCTCCTTTTCGGGAGAGGCGGAGTTGTTTTGTGAATGCGTGACAGGGGCAATTTCCCTGCCAAAAAGAAGTTTTAAAAGGAAAGTATAGGACAAAAAACAGGAAACGGCGGCCCCGGTCCTTCCAAAAGGACCGGGGCCGCCGTTTATCCCACCTTTTGGGCGTATTCCCCGGCGGGGGGAGCTTCCGCCGGAGGTTTTTTCTGGATGACCCCGGAGCGAAACAAGGCCAGTTTGGCGCAGGCAGGGCCGATGAGTTCGTAGAGGACGGAGGAGGCCAGGATGATGGTCATCAAAAGTCCGCCATACTCCTCCGGCAGGATCCTTCGGCCCAGATGGGCAAGGCCGATGGCTACGCCCGCCTGAGGCACCAGGGCAAGCCCCAGCCAGTTCCGGCTGCTTTTGTCCATCCCCGTAAGGGCACAGCCCCAAAAGGCCCCGGCGTACTTGCCTATGATCCGCACCAGGAAGTAAACAAGGCCCACGGCTCCGAAGGCGGACAGGGCCGATACGTCCAGACTCATTCCTGATACCACGAAGAACAGGGAGAGGATGGGGGGCTTGAAGGCGTTGATCTGGTGGTAGAGGACCTTATCGTGGGTCAGGTTGATATAGAACGCACCGAAAACCATGCAGCTGAGAAGGGGGGAGACTTCCAGTACGGTGCAGATCCCGCTGAGTCCCAAAAGCATGGCGATGGCCAGAATGAGACGGTTGTCCTGGCTCCGGTGAGCCAGAAGGCGGCTGAGGATCCAGGCGAAGGCGGCGCCCAGCAGCATGGTCCCCAGGTTGCGGAGGATGGGCTGGAGGATGGTCTCAGCCCGGATAACGCCCTGGGAGGAGACTACGGTGGAGGCCACGCTGAAGACCAGAAGGCAAACCACATCGTCAAAGGCCACCACCTGCAAAAGAAGGTTGACAAAGGGGCCTCTGGCATGATACTGGTCGATGGTCATCATGGTACTGGCCGGGGCGGTGGCGGTGGCGATGGCCCCCAGCAGCAGGGAAAAGGGAAGTTCCAACCGGAAGAGGAGAGCCATCACCGCTGTGACGGTGGCCCCGGCAAGCAGGCTTTCCATCAGAGTGATGACCACCACACGCCCGCCCGCCTGGGCCAGGATCTCCCGCTTGAAAAATTTGCCTACGCCAAAGGCAATAAAGCTGAGGGCCACGTCGCTGACAAAGTCCATGCCGCCGACGACTTCTTCCGGGATCAGACCCAGCACTCCGGGACCAATGAGGATGCCCGCTATGATATAACCACTGACGTTGGGCAGATGGAGCCGCTTGGTGATCCGGGTCATCAGAAAGCCGGAAAGCAGGATGACGGCGATGGAAAGCAAAATGACGGCCTGCCGGGGCAAGCCCAGTTCCCAATGAAGCACAGGAGGGACCTCCTCTCCAAAAACTTGCGCTGCGATACGCACTATGATATACTAAAGACAGATAAATACAAATTATTATTTTTTACGTATCTATAAATTTTTGGAATGAGGTGTGCCTATGCTGGACCATCGGGTGATCACGCTGCTTACTGTCTGTGAGCAGGGAAGCTTTACCGGAGCGGCGGAGGTCCTGTCCCTGACCCAACCGGCGGTGAGCCACCATATCCGCCGGCTGGAGGAGGAGTGGGGGATCCGTATCTTTCATCGCAGCCGGGGAAAGCTTCTCCCTACAGAGAGTGGGAAGATCGTTATTAAATACGCCCGGCGGGCGTTCGCGCTGAACGAAAAACTTCTGCGGGACCTGGCGGACACCAGCCGGAAGCTGACCTCTCTCCGAGTGGGGATCACCCAGACTGCGGAAAGCGGCTTGGCGGCGGAAACTCTGGCGAAATACAGCGCCGAGCATGAGGGGATCAACATTACTATCGTTACAGAAACCATAAATAATCTTTATACTATGCTTACCGATTATCAGATCGACCTTGCCATTGTGGAGGGGCGGGTCAACGACCCCCATATCCACTCTGTGATGCTGGACACCGATTATCTGGTCTGCGTTATGTCCAACAATAACCCCCTTTCCAAGCGGAGCATGGTGAC
>CANOHR010000050.1 GCA_947565875.1 uncultured Pseudoflavonifractor sp. | reverse complement strand
ACTCCGTCCACCATTTGGGCCAGCTCGCCGTTGCCATACTCATAGAGGGGCGTCACCAGATCGAAGGAGCGGCTGGTATCGTACCAGGTCAGCTTCACCGTTACCTTGTTGACCCCAAGTTTCTCATAGTAAGCGGTCATGTCGCTGTTGTACCCTGTCACCATGGCCACCAGCACCAGTACGGCTGTAACTCCAATAATGATACCCAACATAGTAAGGAAGGACCGGCCCTTTTTCTCGGTGATGGAATCCAAGGCCATGCGCAGGGAGTTCACGAGACCCTCACCTCCGCCGGGATCAGCACCCCATCCCACAGGCTGTCGTGGACAACGTGGCCGTCCATGACCCTGACGGTCCTGTCGGCCTGGGCGGCAATGCCGTTGTCATGGGTGATGAGGATGACGGTGGTTCCCTGGGCGTTAAGCTGCCGCATCAGTTCCAGGACCTGGGCTCCTGTTTTGGAGTCCAGCGCCCCTGTGGGCTCGTCGGCCATAAGGATGGGAGACCGGGTGGCCATTGCCCGGGCAATGGCCACCCGCTGCTGCTGCCCGCCGGAAAGCTGCCCCGGCTTATTCTCCGCCTTGGCCGCGATCTCCACTGACCGCAAAGCCTCCATTGCCCGTTCCCGCCGCTCCGGAAGAGGGATATGCTGGTAGGCCATAGGAAGGGCCACGTTTTCCCACACCTTCAAGGAGGGGATCAGGTTGTAGCCCTGAAAAATAAAGCTGATGCGCCGGGAGCGAAGCTCGGAAAGTTCCCTCTGGCTCTTTTCCCCCACCGGCTCCCCATCCAACAGATAGGCCCCCCGAGTGGGGATATCCAGGCAGCCCAGGATATTCATCATGGTAGACTTTCCTGACCCGGAGGTACCGATGACCGCCACAAACTCCCCCCGCTCGATGGTGAGGGAGACCCCGTCCAGGGCGTTGACCTGGCTTTCCAGCCCCTCATGATAGATCTTATAGACCTCTCTCAATTCGATCAGGCTCATGGTCATCCTCCTTTTCTCAGGGCCTGCCGCTCATACCGCCGGGCATTCGGTTTCCTCCGCCGCTGCTGCCAAAGTTGGGCATACCGCCCCCTCCGCCGCTGAAGTTGGGCATTCCGGCGCCAAAATCGCCGCCGGGGAAGCTGAACTCCTCCTCCCCGCCCTGGCTGGTGGTATCGCCGCCGGAGGGCGCCTTCTGCCGGTACCGGGTAAAGACTTCCGTATTTTCCTCCACCCCGGAAAGGATCCGGGCATACCGGCTGTTGGCAGAGCCTATCTCAACCGGCACGGCAAAGAAGCCGTCAGGAACAACGCCCTCCCCCAGGTCAAGAGCGCTGTCCGGCCTTTCCTCCGCTTTTACATAAAGGCAGGTCCCCCCGTCATAAGACTTCAGGGCCTCCAGAGGGGCCAGCACCCCCTCCTCGGTATCTCCCACGCTGATATAATAGGACACATTGACCCCTGCGGACAGTTCCCCCTCCGCCGGGATGGTAATGGTGATGGGAAAGTAGGCTACGCCGTTGGAGTTGGTGGCCTCATAGCTGATCTCACTGACATACCCGGTAAAGGAACTGCCGTCGGTGCCCGATTTGACGATGGAGACCTCCATGCCCATCCGGATATTACCAATGTCCAGCTCGTCGATGTTGGCGGTGATCTCCATATTTTCCAGGTTGTAGACCGACACCGCCGTCATGCCGTTTCGGGGCGTCTCCCCCTCCCGGACATTGACCATAATGACCTTACCGTCGATGTCACTTGTCACCCGGTAGTCGCTCCGCTTCTCCTCCACCTCCGCCATCCGCTGGGTATAGGTGGCAATGCGCTCCTGGGCGGTGGAAATGCTTTTCCGGGCGTTCTCGATCCCCTTTTCGGCATTTTCGATCTGATCGGCATAGTCGGAGCCGTCAATGGTAAAGAGAGTCTGGCCCGCCGTCACCTTCTCATACTCGTCCACATGGATCTCCAGCAATTCCCCCGCCGCCTGAGCGGCAATGGTCTTGCTGCTTTTGTATTCCAGGTTCCCCTCTACCGCCGGGTAGAGCTTTTCCCCGTCATCACTCTGAAGCCAGGCCGCCCCCGACATCCCCTCAGTAAGGGCGCCGGGGTTCTCCAGCGTGATGGTGACCGCAAAGCACCGGGTCCCTTCGGTGGTGAGCCGTTCCACCTTCTTGATCCCGGTCACCGTGCCGGAGAATACGTTCATCAGACTGGAAATGGAGACCCCGGCGGCCATCCCCTCATAGATCCGGTCTTCATAAGCATAGCTGAAATACTCCGTCAGCGTCATCCGGCTATCGTCCACCAGCATAGCCAGCCTGCTTCCCTTCTGGAGACCATCCCCCTCGTCGGCCTGGATCTCGGTCACACGTCCTGCAAAAGGAGCGGTAAGGGTAAGCTGGGCCATCGTTTCCCTCAGATCCCCGATCTGGTCGGTATAATTCTCGATCTGGTCGTTATGGCTGTCGATCTGGTCGTAGAGGTCGTCGATCTGCTTCTGATACTCGTCGATCTGGTCGTCCAGTTCGCTGTCGTCCTGGGTATAGAGAAGCTGCCCCGCCGTCACCGTCTCCCCGGCGGCGACATAGACCCCGGTGATCTTTCCCTCCGAGGAGGCGGCGGTCACGGAAAAGCTGTCCGCCGGCATGGTAACGCCGGTCCCCTCGATGGTG
Source organism: uncultured Pseudoflavonifractor sp. (assembly GCA_947565875.1). Taxonomy (GTDB): domain Bacteria; phylum Bacillota; class Clostridia; order Oscillospirales; family Oscillospiraceae; genus Vermiculatibacterium. The sequence continues at coordinate 4,747 of CANOHR010000050.1, read as the reverse complement.
GTGGAGAGGGAGCCGTAGCTGGTCATGCCCGTCAGGGCCACACGCTCCTCCGGGGTAAAAAACAGGGCCTTGACCCCAAAGCCCGCCCCGCCCAGAAGGGCCAGGACCAGAACCAGAGCCGCCCCCCGCCGGAAAAGCTTCCCCCTTTTCTTTGCCACGGCCTGGGTTTTCCCAGTCTCCGTCCCCTCTTTTTTTGTCAAAAGGCTCATGGCTGTATGCCTCCTCCGTTCAAATCGAAGAAAGTATACAAAGGAAAGCTGAAATTGGTCTGAAATGGATCGGGAAATTTTATGAACATTTTGTAAATGTGGGAAGGGTCTGTGGCGAAGCGTACTTTCAGGAGGAGAAAACGGATGCCCACAAAAAAAGACCGCCAATGGCGGTCTTTTTTCTCGGAATAACGGAACCTTTATGCGATTCACGCATTTTGCAATGGACCCTTCCTGTTTCTTTAGATCTCTCCCTCCAAAAGCTTTAGGACCCGTTGGAAGACCGCTGCGGCCTCCGCTCTGGTGATATGGGTCCGGGGAGAGAACTCTCCTGTCTCGTCCCCCTCCATGACGCCCTGCCGGGTGACCCAGCAAACCGGCTCCAAGGCATATCCGGCAATGTCCCCGCTGTCCGTATAGGGCAGAGTCCCATCGGAGTCAAGGGACAGTCCCCGGTATCCGGCATACCGGTAGAGGATCGCCGCCATCTGCTCCCGGGTGATGCTCTTCTGGGGAGAAAAGCGGGTATCCGAATAGCCCCTGACGATCCCTTTTCCATTGACCAAGACCACAGGCTTTGTATAGTATACCTCCTCCGCCAGATCCTCAAAGGCAGAGGTACATTCCGTCTCCGGTTCCCCCTCCATCCGGTACAGGATCGTCACAGCCATGGCCTTAAGGGCCCATTCAGAGATATCTTCAGAATCTTCAAAGTCCAGTCCCTTCATCTCCACGCTGGAATAGCCCACATAGCGGTACAGCATAACCTCCCGCTTCGCCCTCGTCAACCTCCTCTGCCCTCTGGAGCAGAGTCTCTGGGGCCTCATCCTCCGGCAGAACTTCCGACTCGTCTTCCTGGGACTCCTTCACCGCCTCGACCTCAGGGTCTTTTATTTCCCCCTCAAAGATTTCCACCGACGCCAAAACGGCGTCGGTGGTTTCTCCCTCCGCCGCTTTCGCGGCGGAGGGAAGGATATTCATGAGCATTCCCGCTGTCAGCAACAGGGACAAAAGACGTTTTCACTATAACCTGTTTCTCTTTCAAACCTGCGTATTCACATACCGCTGGAGCATAGCAGCCACCTCGGCCCGGCTGGCCACATCCTTGGGGGCAAGCCGCTCCCCGTCCCGGCCGTTGATGATCCCGGTCTGGACCGCCCAGATCATGCCCGCCTGGGCCCAGTCGGATACCTGGTCGTTGTCGGTAAAGCGGCGGGGCAACTCATCCACCACGGCGGGACTTCCTGCCGCGCGGTAGAGCATGACCGCCAGTGTCTCCCGGGTAACGGGACTCTCCGGCTCAAAGCCGTAGTCCGTTCCCTTCACAACTCCCGTCTCCACGCCCCAGCGCACGGCGTCCTCATACCAGGAGCCCTTCTGCACGTCGGCAAATACCGTCTTCAGGCTGCTGCCCGGCTTCTCCGCCATGCGCCACAGCACGGTGGTCAGCATGGCCCGGTTCATGGCTTCCTCCGGCACAAAGGTCTCGGTGCTGCCCATGCCGTTGAAGAGTTCCCGGCTGGAGACAAAGTCCACCGCTCCCGCCGCCCAGTAGCTTTGGGGAACGTCAGTAAACGTCTTTTTGTTGTCGATGATCTTAAAGGTCTGGGTGCCGTCGGTCTTGACCCGCAGGCCCCTTTCGTCCACCACGGACAGCGGTACCACCGTCTCCGTACCGTCCTTGTTGATCCGAACGGCCACCACGGTATCCCCGCCCTCGATAGGAATAATGACTGAGAGGGTCTTTCCGCTTCCGGCGTTCACCTTGATCTGAGCCTCCGCCTCCGGCTTCAGCTTGGGCATGGCCAGTTCCACCGTACCATAGCTGTTTTTGGACAGGGTTGCCGTGGCTTTCTGCTTTCCGTCTGCAGTAGTCACTACTGTGGTCACCGTTCCGTCGGGGGCGGTGGTGGTCACCGTCACCTTTCCGGTCCGAAGATTCTCTGTGGTCTCGATCCGGTTGCCCTTTTCATCGACCTTTACCGTGGTGTTGGAGGCGCTTCCTCCACCACTGCCGCCGCTGGGGCCCGGAGGCTCGGGAGGATCCACAATGGTCCCGTTCTCGCTCCACAGTGCCCGATACTCCCGTTCGCCCGTAGAACCCTGGGCAATGGTCACCGTCATGGTAGGCTCGGTAATGTCCGTTCCCGTCCAACCGGCAAAGTCATACCCCGTTTTTCTGGGGTTGCGCAGGGTAAAGGTGGGAGTCTCCACGGTATAGCTGGTGGTGTTGTGTCCCTCCACCGTGCCGCCGTCCAGATCATAGGTAATGGTATAGGGAATAGGCGTGACCCGGGCGCTGAAGCGCACGTTGCCCACGGGCATGATGAACTTCCCGTTCTCCACGTGGACGTGTTCCCCCTCCCGGTCGCCGTCCTCAATGACCACCCAGGCGTCGCTGAGTTCATAACCTTCGGGTACGGTGACGGTGATCTCGGTGCCCACGTCGCCGCCGTTGGGCGTCAGGGTGATTTTGTCCTTCTCCCCGTCGGGGGCGTCCACCTCGATGTAGTACCCCTCAGGAGCGCCCTCCCTGGTAAATTTCACCGTGTAGGTCTCCGTCTTGCTTCCGTCCTCCGAGGTGACGGTGGCGGCAGCCCAGGCGGCGCCCGCTTCCGGCATACCGGGCACCCGGGCGGACTGGACCAGGGAAACCCGGGCGTTATTGTCCGCCGTCACGGCCAGCTTGGGAATGGCCTCCCCCTCCGCCAGGTGGATGTTCAGCACCTTATTGGCGTCAAACTCGCCGAGCTTCTCCACCCCGCCCAGGGTAACGGAGCTGACGGTGAAGGTGGAGTTGGCAGTGACAGACATATCATACACTTCCAGCGCCGCAATACCAGACCACTTGCCGCTCTTGGGCGTACACAGAACCCGGATAATGGCGGTATCCACCGGTGCGAACTCCAGTTCCAGCATTTGACCGTTGCTGCCGGGGACTGCGGGCTTGCCGCCGATGTAACTTACGGTGGTCCAATTGGCGTCTTCCTTTAGCGGACTGCCTGTCCAGGCCCGGACCATACCATTTCCAATAGTGTTGTTGCCTTCTGTTGTCATCCGGGTATCAAAGGTCAGATTTTCCACCGGGCCGGTATAATACTGGATCTCGTAGTCGGCTGGATAGGTAACGGCTCCAGCTCCATTCCCGTTTTCATCTACAAACATAACCTTTACCCGGTTGACCATGTGAGGCTTCAGGGTAAGGACTGTATTCTGTCCCCGGCCCACATTGGCCGTGGTGGTCTCAAAGGCTACGCCCATCCACGCCTTAGGATTGGTATGGTAAACGCCTCTTTCCCAATCGCTCCACCGGTCCCCGGCATCGGTACTGGTCCCCGTGTTCCCCTTGATCGCCTGGTAGGGATTGTTGTTGCCCGCGCTGACAAATCCCAGGGCCATAGGGAATACATTGCTTCCGGAATTCTGGTTGAGCGCGATATTGGTATGGTTCTCTGTTACCTCGGCCACCCGGACGCTGGCCTTAGCCTGGACCCGGTCGATCCCGGTCACAGCGCCCGTAATCTCTACGATTCCCGGTGCGGAAAAGTCCACGCCGTCCAGATTCCAGGAGACTGTCCGCTCCCCGCTGGTCCCGTCGTCAAACTGGACCGTCACCGTTCCCGGCAGAGAGGGAACCACACCCACGCCGGTGACCAGGGAGACCCCGTCCACCGACTCCGACCAGCCCATCTTTACCCGAAGCTGGGGTTGAAGGGTGGGATCGCTGAGTAAATCGGCCTCCTCAATATGGCCCTTCAGGATATACTCATGGGCCTGGGGGAAGATGTAGTAATTGGCAGGATAGCCTACGGGCTCCGCGTCCCAGGTCACGTTCACCTCCAGGTGGTGCTGGTCGTCCATACAGGCCCATACCGTGGAGGGCAGGATGGGAGCCACGCCCGCCTGAGCCCGGACGGTCATGGGCTCGAAGGAGGTGATCTTGGCATCCGTCTTGCTGATGGTAAAGGTCGTCGCCGCCGCGCCCTTATACTTGTCGCTGTCCTTCAGGGCTCTGGCGTAAATGTAGGCGGTGCCGGGATCTACATTGTTGTCGTAGTCCAGAACGTAGTCCACTGTCCGTACCAACTCCTCGCCAAAGAGGGTGACGGTGACCTTGGTACCCTGGTCGGCCTCGCTGCCCGAACCGGGCCGGATCTCCACGTTCTTCCAGAGGAACTCCTTGGGCTCCACCGTGATAACAGCCTGGGACAGGTCGATCTTGTCCTCAGCAGCCATGACCACCCGCAGCTCGGCGCAAGACATGAATTTATTCGGCGTATCTCCTGCTCCGCCCCTGGTTTCCACGCCATAAAGACGAACATACTTGGCGGTAACAGCGGAATCAAATATAGCCACCTTCCAGGCCGTGTCGTGAGCCCAGTCTCCCTCCGCTACAGTGGTATAAGTGGTCCCGTCCGTGCTGACCTCCACCCGGTACTTTGTCACAATACCGTTGGCTACGGAGGGCCGGGGCTTATAGCGAAGAGCTATCAGTTCAGCATTCTCCTGCAAATTGAGCTGAATATACCGCTTATCCG
>CANOHR010000049.1 GCA_947565875.1 uncultured Pseudoflavonifractor sp. | reverse complement strand
TTTTTCTTTTTACTTTTACCTTTTCCGTTTTCTCCCATGTCACATCAAAACGGACTTTTTTTCAGTGCGGTGCTATCTATCCAAAAAACGTTTGAGGTAACGACCCTATGAAAGACGAACTGTTTGAAAAATCCATGGAGACCCTGGAACTTCCTCGGGTATTGGAGCTTCTCTCCCACGAGGCGGTTACCGACGAGGCCAAGGAGAGGGCTCTCCATCTGCGCCCTTTTACCGATCCTGACGACGTAGAGCGGGCTTTGGAGGAGACCTCCGCCGCCGTGGATCTGGTCTCCCTTCGGGGTTCGCCCTATTTCGGCGGAGTGAAGCCGGTGCGCGCTTCGCTCCAGCGCGCCGATATGGGGGGAAGCCTTAACACAAGGGAACTTTTGGAGGTGGCGTCGGTGCTTCGCTGTGCCCGAAGCTGCATCGAGTACGACGCCTCCGGCAGCGAAAAGACCCCTCTGGATCCCCTGTTCCGGGGCCTTACCGCCAACCGGTACCTGGAGGACCGGATCACCGGATCCATTCTCTCGGAAGAGGAGATCGCCGACGCGGCAAGCCCCGAGCTTGCCGACATCCGCCGGAAAAAGAGAGCCTCGGCGGGGAAGGTTCGGGACATTCTGCAAAAGCTCATCTCCTCCAACCAGTCCAAGTATTTACAGGAATCCATCATCACCCAGCGAAACGGCCGCTATGTGGTGCCCGTCAAGTCGGAGCATAAAAACGACGTCCCCGGCCTGGTCCACGACCTCTCCGCCAGCGGCGGCACCTTTTTCATTGAGCCCATGGGGGTGGTGAAGGCCAACAATGAACTCAGAGAGCTGGAGGCCAGGGAGGAGAAGGAGATCGAGCGGATCCTGGCCGAACTCTCCGCCGAATGCGCCGCCCACAAAGAGGACATTTCCCAGGATTATGACTTTATTATCCTGCTGGATGGGATCTTTGCACGGGCGGGATTGTCCCTTCGGATGCGGGGTATGGCGCCCAAAATCGTGGAAAAGGGCCTGTCCTTTGAGGGGGCCCGTCATCCTCTTCTGGACCGGGACAAGGCGGTAAAGAACGACCTTCGCCTGGGGGAGGACTTTGACACTTTGGTGGTGACAGGGCCCAATACCGGCGGCAAGACGGTGACCCTGAAGACTCTGGGTCTGCTGGTGCTGATGGCCCAGTGCGGGCTCCATATCCCCGCCTCGGGGGAGAGCCGGATGATGGTTTTCCAACGGGTGCTGGCGGACATCGGAGACGAGCAGTCCATCGCCCAGAGCCTTTCCACCTTTTCCTCCCACATGGTAAATATTGTGGGGATCCTCTCCGAGGCGGATGAAAAGTCTCTGGTCCTCTTTGACGAATTGGGGGCGGGCACCGACCCGGTGGAGGGAGCCGCTCTGGCGGCGGCGGTCATTGAGGAGACCCGGTCTCTGGGGGCGCTGGTGGCCGCCACTACCCACTATGCCGAGTTGAAGGTCTATGCCATGACCACCCCAGGGGTGGAGAACGCCTCCTGTGAATTCAAAGTGGAGACTCTGGCTCCCACCTATAAGCTGCTTATCGGCATTCCGGGAAAGTCCAACGCCTTTGCTATCTCCCGCCGCCTGGGTCTTCCTGAGCATGTGATCGACGCCGCGGCGGGGCGTGTCAACGCGGAGAACGTCCGCTTCGAGGATGTGCTGACCCAGTTGGACCGGCAGCGTCAGGAGATGGAAAAGGAGAAGGAGGCCGCCCGGCTCCTCCGCCGGGAGACCGAGGAGGCCAGGCAGAAGGCGGCCCAATACCGGGACGATCTGGAAAAGCAGCGTGTCAAAGCGGTGGAGCGGGCTCAGGCCGAGGCACGGGTCATTCTGGAGGAGGCCCGGAGAGCCGCCGATGATACCTTCAAGGAACTGGACGATATGCGGAAAAAGAGCAAGGAGGAGCAGGATTGGCAGCGGGTCAACGAGGCCCGCGCGGGCCTGCGCCGGGGCCTCAACGAGGTGGAGGATAAGCTGGGCCGTCCCGCCCCCACTCCCGTTCCGCCCCCCACCCGCCCCGTCGTCAAAGGGGATACGGTGGAACTTGTGAAAATGCCGGGGACCAAGGCTATCGTGTTGGATGTAAAGAAGGACGGGACACTCCAGCTTCAGGCGGGCATTTTAAAGCTTAACGCCACCCAGGAAGAGGTGCGTTTGGCGGAAAGCGAGACCCAAAAGTCGGCGAAAAGGGTGGTGGAGCGGGCTACCCACCAGCTTCGCTCCCTGGGTGCTTCCCCAGAGGTAGACCTGCGGGGGATGACGGGGGAGGAGGCGGTAATGGAACTGGACCGCTTTTTGGATAACGCAGTCATGGGCAAACTCGCCCAGGTGCGGATCATCCACGGAAAGGGTACCGGCGCGGTCCGCGCCGCCGTTCGGGACCACCTGAAGCGCAGCCGCTACGTCAAGTCCTTCCGCCCCGGCCGCTATGGAGAAGGAGAGGACGGAGTGACAGTGGCGGAGCTTCGGTAAACCTTTTTCAACGAATGGAGGGGGCGGAGAGAATTCAATTTGTTGAATTTGCCGTTGACTGTTCTGTTGAAATTTGATATGATAAGCAATAGCATTAGACCCAATCGTGTTTTGGGGAGGGAACCGCTATGTATATGAAGGAAGCCACTGTTAACAATCAGGTCGGTCTCCATGCCCGTCCGGCTACGTTTTTTATCCAGAAGGCCAATGAGTTTAAGTGTTCTATCTGGGTGGAGAAGGATGAGCGGAGAGTTAACGCCAAGAGCCTGCTGGGTGTTTTGTCTCTGGGCGTGGTAAAGGGCACCACCATCAACCTGATCGCCGACGGCGTGGACGAGAAGGAGGCCGTGGAAGCTCTTGTTGAGTTGATCTCCGGCAACTTTGAGGACTGAATCTGATACATGGAAAAAGGAAGAGCGCCGCGGACGCGGCGCTCTTTTTCTCTGTAGGGCCGCCCTGTCCTGCTTTTTTGGATCCGATTTATTTTCTGTAGGGACCGCCGTCCCCGGCGGTCCGTTCAGGGTAGTATGATATCTGGAAGGAGGGACGGCCCATGCTCTGTTCCCAGTGTCCCCGAAGCTGTGGCGCCCGGCGGGAGGAAACTCTTTCCGGCGGAGTGTGCGCCATGCCCTCTCTTCCTGTGGTGGCCAGAGCCACCCTTCATTTCTGGGAGGAACCTCCCATTTCCGGGAGCCGGGGCTCCGGAACCGTATTTTTTTCCGGCTGTCCGCTACGGTGTGTATTTTGCCAGAACAGCGTCATCAGCCAGGAGGGGTATGGGAAGCCTGTGACAGTCCAGCGGCTCCGGGAGATATTCTCAGAATTGATTGAGCAGGGGGCGCACAACATCAATCTGGTGACCCCCACCCATTTTGCCCACGCTATCATAGAGGCGCTGGAGTCTCCTCTTTCCGTACCCGTGGTCTGGAATACCGGGGGCTATGAGAAGCGGGAGACCCTTCGGGCATTGGAGGGCAAGGTGCAGATCTACCTGCCCGATCTGAAATATTTGGATGAGGGCCGCTCCCAGCGGTATTCCGCCGCCCCCGATTACCCGGAGATGGCCACCGCCGCCATCCAGGAGATGGTCCGCCAGACAGGTCCCTGCGAGTTTGACGCAGAAGGGCTTCTGAAGCGGGGCGTTATCATCCGCCATCTGCTTCTCCCCGGCGGCCTTAACGAGGCCAAGGCGGTAATGGACTGGGTGGGGGAGAATTTCCTCCGTGGGGAGGTCCGCTTTTCCCTGATGAGCCAGTATGTGCCCTTGGGAAAGGCGGCGGAATACCCGGAGATCGACCGAAAGCTGCGGCGAAGCGAGATCCGCTCTGCCCAGGAGTATATGGCGGCCCTGGGTCTTCCCGGTTATGTCCAGGAGGAGGGGGCCGCCAGCGGAGAGTATGTGCCCCCATTTGATTTGACGGGAGTGTGAACCATGGCGACAGCGTTGAAGATCAGAGAACAGGGTCCCAGGCTCCGGCGGCTGTGGAGCCTCTCCTGGCCCGCCATTATCGAGCAGATCCTGAATACTATGGTAAGCTATGTGGATACCGCCATGGTGGGAGTGTTGGGGGCGGTAGGTTCCGCCGCCGTGTCGGTAAACGGCCCTCCCATTTGGCTGATCCATGGGATCATGGCCGGAGTGGGGGTGGGCTATTCGGTGCAGATCTCCAATGCCGTGGGTGCCAGGGACCCGGAGCGGGTGCGGACGGTGATCCGTCAGGCATTCTTGGCGGCGGTAGTCTGTGGGCTTGTTGCCTGCGGCCTCTATGAGGCCCTGGGAGGCGCCATCCCCCGGTGGCTGGGAGCCAAGCCGGAGGTTTTGCCCCATGCGGCCAACTATATGCGTATCTACTGCGCTGCCCTGCCCTTCAACTCCATCCTTATTGTCTTTGGGGCGGTGCTGCGGTGTATGGGTAATACCAAAACACCCCTTATTTTTAATACCGCTACCAATCTTCTGAATCTGGTATTGAACTTTTTTCTCATCTATCCTACCCGGGAGTGGCACGGCGTCATGATCCCTGGCGCGGGCTGGGGGGTGGAGGGGGCCGCCATTGCCACCGCTATCTCCATTATTTGCGCCGCAGTTCCCGCCGCCATTGCCGCTTTTCATCAGCATGGGTACGCGACCTCCCTTCGGGAGGGCCTCTCTCCCGACAGGACCATCATCCGCCGGGCGGTGGATCTGGGGGTGCCCTCCGCCATCGAGCGGGCCATCGTCAATGTGGGCCAGATCGCCATGACCGCTCTGGTGGGCCACGCCCTTACCACTGCCGCTCTGGCTGCCAACAATATCGCCACCACCGCCGAGGGGCTTTGTTATTTGCCTGCCTACGGTATCGGCTATGCCGCCATCGCTTTAGTGGGCCAGTCAGTGGGGGCGGGGAATGAGGAGGACGCGGAGGCTTACGGGACGTTGACCGGGGCCATCGGCTTTGTGCTGTGTATGGTGACGGGGACCCTGCTGTTCCTCTTTGCCCCGGCCCTGGCCTCCCTCTTTAACTCCGACGCCCAAGTGGTTGCCGAGGCTGCTCTGGCCCTCCGGGTGGTAGCCTTTGCCGAGCCTTTCTTTGCCGTGTCCATCATTCTCACCAACGCCCTCCGGGGCGCCAGCGACGTGCGCTATCCCATGATGGTGGGACTTATGGGAATGTGGCTGGTACGGGTGCCTCTTTCCTGCCTTTTGGTGCTGGTCTTTGACTGGGGCCTGGCGGGAGTCTGGGGGGGGATGGCAGTTGACCTGATCCTTCGGGGGATCCTGTGCATCTGCCGCTGGAGAAGCGGCAGATGGCTGAAGCTGAGCGGGCTTTCTCAATAAGAAACAGAACCCCCGGAATGGGCAAAGGCCCGTTCCGGGGGTTTTGGTAAAGGATGTTTCATAGGTAAATATTAATTTATTGGTGATCCTATACCTGGGGCGGGCCGAGGCGTCCCGACCTACGATCCTAACGAACGGATATCCGTAGGGGCGCACAGTGTGCGCCCACCCAAGCGCGGTACCACCTCCCCGCCCGTCATTGCGAGGGCCCGAAGGGCCCGTGGCAATCCGTATTCCCGTTTTGTGGAAACGGACGGCAAATAGGCGGGTAGTCTTGGCGGGCGGCTAATAGCCGCCCCTACGGACACGTTCGTTAGAAATCTGTAGGGGACGGTTCCCTGACCCTTGTGGTCGCCCGTAAGGTGGTTCCATATCGGCCTTTCCTGAAAGGGAGCCATGTCAGGCTCCGAACTCGTCGTCGCAAAGTCTGCTTCATTCCGTCCGGCTTACGCCGAACATCCATTCCGCTCCCTTGCTCCTCCTCTCCCCACAAAAGCTGAGGACCGCTTTTGCGGGGCCCCTTTGGGACGTAAGGGAGATCTAAGCCCTCCGACTCCGCAAAATGCCCACCAGGGACAAAAGGACATGTCCCTTTTGGTCATTTCGCTCCGCTCTGGTCTTAGTCACTACAACTGACCTGTTCTCCGCCCTTCTACTTTACCTGCGGGAAGCTCACCACCGCCTTGAATAGATCCCCGTCCACCTCTAGGCGGAACAGGCCGCCCTGCAGTTCAGTGAGGCTTCGGGCAATGGACAGGCCCAGACCGCTTCCCTCGGTGGTGCGGCTCTCGTCCCCCCGGACAAACCGCTCCATCAGCTGCTCAGCGGGGATGTTGAGTTGTCCGGCGGAGATGTTCTTCAGGGATAAGGTCACATACCCGTCCCAGGCAACCAGGTCCAGGTAGACCCGGGTCCCCGGCATGGCGTATTTGACGCAGTTGCTCATGAGATTATCCAGGATCCGCCAAAAGTGCCGTCCGTCGGCCTTCACATAGACCTCTTCCTCTGTCATGGAGGCCACCAACTGAAGATTTGCCTTTTCCAACTTCTCGCTGTACTCTCCCAGAGCCTGATTCACCAGCTGGACTACCCCCAGCCGCTCCGGGGTCACGGGGAGGGCTCCCGTGGAGGCCTTGCTGGCCTCTACCAGGTCCTCGGTAAGCTTTTTCAGCCGCTGGCTTTTCCGGTCCAGTACCTCGATATATTCCTGGGCCTTCTCCCCCTGAATGTCCTCTTTTTTCAGAAGATCCACATAGTTGATGATGGAGGTGAGGGGGGTCTTCAGGTCGTGGGATACGTTGGTGATAAGTTCCGCCTTCATCCGCTCCGACCGAAGGCGCTCGTCCACGGCAGTGCTGATGGCGCTTCCCAGGTCGTTGAGTTGCCCGGCATGCTCCAAAAGGTCAGGGAACCGGCTCATTTTGCCGGTGTCGATGACGGCCTCCGGCGTTCCCCCCACAATGGCTTGGGTACCGGAGCGGATCCTCCGCCACTCTTCCACCCACCGGCAGATAAGGAACAGCACCGCTCCCTGGTAAATGGGGATGAGGACCACGGTGAGGCTGGAGAGAACGGTGCCAATGAGATAGCCCAGAAACAGCAGGATGGTCCGCTGGGTCATGTTCCAGTTGCCGAAGGTGGCCTTCCACCAGCGGCCTAAGGCGCGGAAGCCCCGGCCCAGCCATTTGAGCAGCCGCCAGGTGACGGTGTTGCGGAAAAGAGTATGGGTCTTGATCCGGGTGGCAGTTGACATAAAACCGGCCTCTGTCAGGGCAAAGCCCCCTGCCAGAGAGACCGCCGCCGTTCCCATCATGGCATAGAAAGAGGGGTCTCCGTAGTGGAAAAGGTAGCCCTCCGATATCAAGTTGCCCCCCAGGGCAAAGCACATAGTGGCTGCCCATGCCATACAGGGAAGATACAGGTCATAGGGGATCCGGTCGGTCCAGTTGAGAAGGAAAGTCTCCGCTCCCCGCCGCCGTCCGGCGCAGCATAGCAGAAGAACGGTGCCGGACAGGGTGATCAAAACCAGAGCGGCGGTCCAGTAGAGGATGTGGATATCTCCCTTCACCTGGGTGCTTCTCAGTTCCCAAAACTCGTCCTGGACCGGGTAGGTATAGTCCAGACCGTATTCCAGGGCGTACTGGTAGGTCTCCCCGTCTTGATAGAGGACGCTCTCATTGCCCGTGACCTCCGCCAGAATGGTATTGCTGTCGCTGAAGAAGATGGT
>CANOHR010000048.1 GCA_947565875.1 uncultured Pseudoflavonifractor sp. | reverse complement strand
CCATCAGCAACAAGTTCGTTCAGGACGCCATGACGGAGTTTTTGAAGGCCCAAATGGAGGTCTACTTCATTGAGAACCCCTTTGACGCCCAGAAGATCGGCGAACAGGTCCTCATCAACAAGAGAAGCCGGGAGTCGGCAGAAAAGGCCCGGCTTAACATCAAGAAAAAGCTTACCGGCACCATGGACCTTGCCAACCGGGTCCAGAAGTTTGTGGACTGCCGCACCCGGGACCCGGAGCGGCGGGAACTCTATATTGTAGAAGGCGACTCCGCTTTGGGCAGCGTGAAGCTCTCCCGGGACGCGGAGTTTCAGGGGATCATGCCCGTCCGGGGTAAGATCCTCAACTGCCTGAAGGCGGACTACGCCCGTATCTTCAAAAGCGAGATCATCACCGACCTTATGAAGGTGCTGGGCTGCGGGGTGGAGGTAAGCGACAAAAAGGCCAAGGACCTGGCGGCCTTTGACCTGATGAACCTTCGCTGGAACAAGATCGTCATCTGCACCGATGCCGACGTAGACGGCTACCAGATCCGCACGCTGATCCTCACCATGCTCTGGCGGCTCACCCCCACCCTAATCAAGCGGGGGTATGTGTATATTGCGGAATCCCCCCTCTACGAGATCAGCTACAAGGAAAAGACCTGGTTTGCCTACTCCAACAAGGAGAAGGATGATATCGTCAAGAAGATCGGCGAGGGGAAGAAGATCGGCATACAGCGCTCCAAGGGTCTGGGCGAAAATGAACCGGAGATGATGTGGCTCACCACCATGAACCCGGAGACCCGGCGCCTTATCAAGGTCATGCCCCAGGACGCGGAGGAAACGGCCCGGATGTTCGACCTGCTGCTGGGGGACAACCTCCAGGGCCGGAAGGAACACATCGCCGAGCATGGACATGAGTTTTTGGAGTTGGCGGATATTTCATGACCTGTCCGAGACCCGGACGTATATTTAAAACGACCCGCCGGCATAAGGGAGGTATTTTCGCATGAACCGGATCAAACGGCTTCTGGCTCTGACGCTGACCCTGTCCATGGTCCTTCCCTTCGTTCCAAAAGGGAACGCGGCGGAGGGTATGGCTCCCGGATGGGTGGCGGCGGAAAGCTACCTTACCTTTCCCGGCGACCCGGTATATGAAGAGGACCGCTGGGCAGACGTATTGGAGCGGCGGCAGGCGGCGGAGGAGGGGGCTCTTCTCCCCTATGAAGGCCGGGACTGGGCCCAGGGCTCTGTGGGGGAATGTTATGAGACCGCCCTTATCCGCCTTCAGTGCGCGGCAAACTATGTGGATGACGATTTTGAAGCGGGAGCCGCCTTCCTCTCGGCGGGCCGGGCCTTTGCCGCAGCGGAGAGCGGCTGGTACGACCAGAACCGGGGCCGGGACGAGACCTACTACCGGTTAAGCGTGGAGAAGTACCGGGCCTTTCTTATCTACCATGTGGGTTATGTGGGCAACTGGGGCAGGAGCCTGGTCCCCGCCCTGGACGCCCTTTCCATGACGGTGGAGGATTTTTTCAACGCGCCCTATATGGACCGGGTAAGCCCGTCGGACCGGGAGTTGGTGGAGCGGTCGGTGGAGGAATACCAGAAGGTCTATGACCGGGAGAAGCTGCGGATCTTTGTCCGCCTGGACGGGGAGGACCTTTCCATGGATACCGCCCCCCAGGTGACCGCCCAGCGGGTCATGGTCCCCATCCGTGCCATTGCCGAGGCGTTGGGAGCCGACGTCACATGGGAGGAAGGAACCAATGCCATTATCCTGGAGCGGGCGGGAAGCACCGTGACCATGACCATCGGAAAAACTGCCGCCACGGTAAACGGAAAACGGGTGGAGATGGACGTGGCCCCCTACGCCGACGGGAACCGCACCTATGTTCCCGCCCGCTACGTGTCGGAATTTTTTGGGCAGACGGTAAGCTGGGACGGAGAAAATAACCGGGTGGAGATCGCCGAGGATAAGACCGCCTGGAAAAAGGATGAGACGGAGGCCCTGGTCCTCCCCATGGGGGCCCTGCTGGGCTTTGCCTGGGAGGGAGACCCCACCCGGTTCGGGTTTATGGGCCGCGTCCCCCGGACCGAGGCCTCCGACGGAGCCAATGGCGTAGGAGAAAACCGGGTCGCGCTCCCCCGGGACCTTTGCCGGGAGGCTCTGGAGGAGACCTGGAGCATCGAAAACCGGGAGACTCTTTTGGAAACGGTAACCGCTCTTCTGGAGTCGGGAGACGACAAGGAATTCCGGGAGGCAACCAAAGAGGTGCGGTATCTCTCTTACGGAGAGATCGCCCGCCGGGCCAAAAGCCTCAGTGAGGTGGACCAGTATATGTGGCCCCGGACCAAGGAACTGTGGGACAAATGGACGGCCAAGGGGATCCGGGCCTGGGACCTGTGCCGGGTCGCCGCCTTTCTGGAGTGGGGCTATACCGGGGGTTATGTGACCTACGGTGAAGCCATGGAGCTGCTGGAGAAAGCTACGGAGGAGCTGACGGAGAAATTCGACTCTTGGGATGAGGTCTATGAAAACTTTCTGGAGGGCTACTACTGGTGTCTCCGGGAGGGCCTGGGGGATAAGACGGTGTGGGACACCGACCTGGGCATGGCCTATCAATATCTGAAAAACAGCCCCGACACCCGGACGCTGTTCAACGACCAACTGCTTTTGGAAGAAAAATAGGGTGTGTGGGGCCTGACGACCTCGGCAGGCCCTCCTCTGAAAAGGAAAGGACGGACCTGCCTTGAAAAAGAAATGTTTCCTCCTTTTGACTACCCTGTCCCTGCTGGCGGGGCTGGCCCTTCCCGCAGGGGCTATGGAGACCGCCACCCCCGATGGAGAGAGCTGGCGGGTGGATCGGGAGGTCTTCAAGGAGCGGTTTGTGAATGACTATGTCGAAGCGCACCCGGAGGAGGTTGCCACCTTTGACCCGGAGGGCTGGTTCCTGGAGCGGAACGGGGACTGGACCACTGTAGAAAAGTATAAGGCCGACCGGGAAATGGACGACGCCGCCTTCCGGCAGGAGTGTTGGACGGAAAGCCTGAATGGAGCGGCGGAGGGCGCCTACAACGCCTACATTGTGGAAGAATTTGAAAAAACCTACCCCGGAGAGTTGGACGAGAAGGGGATCGGCTGGGCACTGATGATATATCAAGGCGGAGGAACGCTGGAGGAGCGGGCCGCTGATTTGGAGAAGTATGACGGGTATACCGGAGGTGTGGAGGGGGTCCGTCGGGACCTGGCGGCCTTTTATGTAATGGCCCGCAGCGGCGTGGCTTACCGCCACGAACGGACCCTGGAATACCGCTCCCAGTATCCGGGCAGCTATGAGAACTACGACCCGGACAAAGGGTACGAGGGATACTGGGCCCATCAGAAGCAGATCGCCATAGACCGATATTGCCTCCAGAACGAGGTAGAGTGGAAGGAATGGAAGTATGTTCTCTATATGACGGAGGACTATCCCCGGGAGCAGGAGCAGGCCGCAAAACGGCAGGAGTATCCCCAGCGATGGCCGGAGGAGTATGCTGCCTTCGATCCCTATGCCTGGTTTGCGGGATACTATCACGATTGGACCCTGGAGGGATACATGGAGACAATGGGGGTGGATGCCGAGGGCTTTAAGACAGAGATGTTCCTCCAGTGGGCCGACAAAGACCCTACCGGCTTCTTCAACGGCTGCTGTGTGACGGTAAACGGCACCCCCATCCAGTTCCAGCTTTACCGGGACCTGGACGGGGAGGTAACAGGCCCCAAGGTGGAAAATGACCGGATCCTGATCCCCCTCCGCGCCGCCGCCGAAAAGCTGGGCCTGACAGTGGAGTGGAAGCCGGAAACAAACCAAGTCATCTGCTCCAACGAGCAAAAAACCATTACCTTCACCCTGGGAAGCCTGGACTATAGCGGCGGCGCCCTGGACGCCGCCCCCTTCGCCGAGAAGGGGATCACTTACCTGCCCCTCCGGGCCCTGGGAGAGACCCTGGGCTGCAAGGTAGAGTGGATGCCGGACTTTGCCACCGCCGCCCTAAGGTCAAAATGACCCTAAAGTGTAACATAAGGAGCAAATAATACATTGCGGATAAGAAGAACATACAAAGCGTTTAGGAGGGAAACCGGATGAAAAAGAAATGTATGACCTTGTTTTTGGCTTTGGCATGGCTGTTTTCTCTGCTTCCCACCGCTTTGGCCTCGGAGAGGACCCTTCCCACACCCCCCGATTGGATCCCGGCGGAGGAGTACGCCGTCTTTGCCGACTCAGACGCCTATGAACCGGACAACTGGGAGACCATTCAGGCCCTCCGTCGGGAGGTGAGTTGGGGCGAGATCCATGTAGCCTCCATTCCCAAGGAACTTAGCGTCGGGCACGACCGGCTTTACCGGCTGGCCACCGACCGCAAACACCCGGATGCGGGGGCGCTGTTTGAACTGGCTCTGGTGGAGCTTCGGCTGTACCGGCTGAAGGATGGGGAAAGGGCCCCCAACTGGACCACTCTGATGTATCATATCGACAAAGTCCGGGACAGCCTTACCGAGGAACAGCGTTACCCCGTCCTTCTTTGGAACGCCAGGAGCGTACTCCACTATTACGGTGTGGGGGATAAGTTCTATGAAAGCGTGTCCCCCCTTTTGGAAGACCCCCGGTTTTCCTATAAAAAGCTGCTGGACTGCGTGGTCTTCTCCCAGGAGGAGAAGGACGCCTTTTGGGCCTCCCACACCCAGGAGGAGGCCCGTTTTGCCAACCGGGTGGATCTTTATTTGGACGCACAGCCCCTGGAAATGGACGTCCCCCCCGAGGTCCGGGACGGGCGGACCATGGTGCCCCTGCGGGCGGTGGCTGAGGCCCTGGGTGCCGACGTCTCCTGGGAGCAGGAGACGGGCCGGATCACCCTGACGCGGGCAGGTTCTACAGTGGTCATGACCTTAAACAGCACCACCGCCCAGGTGGATGGGCAGGAGGTGGAGATGGACGTGGCCCCCTACGCCACCGAGGGCCGGACTTTGATCCCCGCCCGGTATGCCGCCGAGTTTTTTGGGCAAAGGGTGACCTGGGACGGAAGCACCCACCGGGCCGATATTCTGGAAAATAAAGCCGTGGCGGAGGGTTCCAATCTGGAGGCATGGGCTGTCGCCATGGGGGCCATCCGGGGCTCCCTGGATGAGCAGGATCCCACCCGCTTTGGGCAGACGCCGCGCACCGCCGGAGCCAGGGAGAGCTTTCGAAAAAATCTCTCCTCTGCCTGGGGGATCGGGAGCCGGGAGGGGCTGATAGAACTGGTGGAGCGCATGACCGCCCACGGCCACAATGACAGCTTTCAGGAGGCGGCGGCCATTGTCCTGGAACTCAGCGAGGAGGATATGGGGACTCTTATTGCCATTTCCGGTGAGACGGACCGGTATATGTGGCCCTATACCAAATATTTAGCAGAGAAGTGGGGGGACAAGGGGATCCTGGCCTGGGACCTGTCCCGTATGTCCAACCTGGCCCAGTGGGGCTATATGGCAGGTTACCTTACCTATGAGGAGGCGCTGGAGTTGGCGCGTCCCGCGGCGGAGCTTGCCTCTGCCACCTTCTCCTCCTGGGAGGAATTCTATGAAAATTACCTGGAGGGCTACGCCTGGTGGGCCAGGATCGACGTTGCCTCTTACCTCCAGGGTCAGGCCCTTCTTCAGCAGCAGAGCGGGTGGACCGCCCCCGGCTGGGAAGGTGGGACCGACGCCCAGCTTTCCAAGCTGCCTCGGGGCTTTTACTATCTGAAGCTGAAAAGTACCCCCGCCTGGGCGGCGGTACTGGACAACACCCTTTTCGAAACCGGAGTCATCGGCCTCAGCGGACAGGAGGATCAGACATGAAAAAGAAATGGACAGCCCTTCTCCTGAGTCTTGCCCTGACCCTCCCCTCCGCCCAGGTGGCGGAGGCTGAAGAGCCGGTGGAGCCTGTGGCTCCGGAATGGATCCAGGCGGAGGATTATCTGGTTTTTCCCGGCGATGAGGTCTATGAGCCGGATAACTGGGCCCAGATCCTGGCCCTGCGGGAGAGCGCGCGGGCGGGGGACCCCTATCCCTACCAACAGCGGGGAAACCCCATTGGCTCCGCCGGGACCTGCTATGAACTGGGCCTTATTCGTCTGCAGTTTGCCGCCAACACTTCTCCCACCAATTACAGCAACGCCTATCAGGCCTTTCGGGCCGCCCGGGAAGAGTTGGAGGATGAAAAGGGAGATAACTATTACGCTTTGCGTTTTCTGGAATTTCAGTCCTGTGTGCTGGAGGAGGACGACGCCATGCCCATGGACCAGCTTTTGGGAACGCTTTTGCTGGAGACGGGCAAAACCGTGGAGGACTTTTTTAACGGGCCCTTTATGGATCAGGTCTCTCCCCGGAGGAAAAGGAACCTGGAGCAGGACGTAAAGGCTTACATGGAACGGATCTATGTCTACATCGACGGAAGCTCTCTGGGAATGGAGGTTCCTCCCCAGGTCCGGGACGGGCGGACCATGGTGCCCATCCGGGCGGTGGCCGAGGCCTTAGGCGCCGATGTGAGTTGGGATCAGCAGACACGGCAGATCACTCTGACCCGGGCGGGGTCCATCATGACCATGACCTTGGACAGCACTTTGGCCACGGTGGACGGAGTGCCGGCGGAGATGGACGTAGCCCCCTATGCCTCTGATGGCCGGACCCTGATCCCTGCCCGCTATATGGCTGAATTCTTTGGGCAAAAGGTAGCCTGGAACGGAGAGGAACGACGGGTGGAGATCTCTGAGGACAAATCGGTGATGGGCCGGTCCAATCTGGAGGCCTGGGCTCTTCCCATGGGTGCCATGATGGTGCTGGCCTACCATGGGGACGCCTCCCTTTACGGCGGCTACAGCCGGACCGGCCTCACGGTGGCGAGCCTCAGCGAACTGAAGGAACTGGGGGAGCCCTATCCCATCCATCAAACGGTGGCTGAGTACACCCGGCAAAAGCTGGAGCGGTACTGGGGGGTCACCGGCCGGGAGGAATTGATGGCGGCGGTGGAGGAACTGACCCTGGACGGCAGCGACAGCGACTACCGCTGGGAGGCGGTGCTGGCCCTCAGCTTGAGCGAGGAGGAGTTTGAAGCGGCGGTGACCGCCGCGGGAGACAAGGGCTGGCGTCTTGCCTACACCAAACAGCTGGCCCAAAAGTGGGGGGACAAGGGGATCTGGGCCCTGGACCTGTTCCGGATGTCCAACCTGGTCCAGTGGGGCTATACCGCGGGCTATCTCACCTACCGGGAATCTCTGGCTCTGTTGGAGCCTGCTGCCATCATTCTCAGCACGCAATTCTCCTCCTGGGACGAAGCCTATGAAAACTATCTGGACGGTTACCATTGGCGGACCTGGGCGGACCCGGGAGTGGGAGGCGTTTGGGAAACGCCCTTGGGAAGGTCCTATCAGGAGCAGATGAAGCAAGACCCCCGGGTCGCTCCTCTTTTGGATGATTCCCTCTTTGAGACAGGAGTCATCGGCATTCTAGAGCAGGCGGCCTCTGACGCCATTACCTGAGAAGAAAAAC
>CANOHR010000047.1 GCA_947565875.1 uncultured Pseudoflavonifractor sp. | reverse complement strand
ACATGAGGCTGCTGAGCAGGTTGGCGCTGATCTCGGCCTCGTCCACCTCGCCCTGAAGGAACATGGTGGTACCAAGGGTGTTGGCCTCGGCGTTGTAGGTGCGCTGGATGGTGTCAATGAAGATGTTGTCCTTGTCCCAGTATGTGGGGTTCTTGGTCAGCACCTGCTGGACCTGGGGCTGGAAGTCGGACAGGATGTATGCGCCGCAGTAGAGCAGTTCGTCATTGTTGATGCCGAAGGAATCCTTGTGGGCGTCCAGGAACTCACCGTTGACGGGCATGAAGGCGCTCCAGCACAGCATGGACAAAAAGTAGGGGCAGGGGGCGTCCAGGGTGTAGACCAGGGTGTAGTCGTCAGTAGCCTTTACGCCGATGTCTTCTTTGGCTACGGGAGCGACTTCCTCAATGACCTCGCCGTCCTCATCCAGTTTGACGTTGTTGCCGTTCTCATCCACCCCGTCGGTGGCGGTCTCCAGAGCCAGCAGGTAAGCGGTGTAATTATAGTAGTTGTGGGCGTTGGTCACCTGGGCCACGTCCCAGTTGTACTCGCTGCCGGAATCGTTGGCAGCGTCCAGGATGTAGTAAGCGGCGTCCACCCAGTCCTGGGCCTTGACCTCGGCCACTTCAGCGCCGGTCTTGTCCACCCATTTCACGCCCTGGCGGATGTGGAAGGTCCACTCGCTGGAGTCGGCGTTGGCCTCCCAGCTTTCGGCCAGAGAGGGCTGGACCACGCCGTAGCGGTCATACTCGATGAGGGTGTCCACCACGTTGGCGGGGATGCGCAGGTTTTCAAAGGTGGTGGTGGTCAGGTAGTTCATGGTCTCCACCTCGCTGGAGTAGAGCTGGCGGTAGGTGGAGGTCTGAGCGGGGGCGGGATCATTGCCGCCGGGAGCGGTGCTTCCCGTGCTGTCCGGGTCTTTCTTGCCGCCGCAGGCAGCCAGACCCAGGCAGAGGGCACCGGCCAGACAGAGGGCAGTCAGACGTTTGGTATGCTTCATGTTCAGATCCTTCTTTCCTTTAAAGTGGGGCGGTGAAAGCCCCTATCATAACCGCCGAAAGCGGTGACGATACACAGGTGAGCCTTCCCCCTTTAAGGGGGAAGGTGGCCCAGAGAAGCCGGGACGGATGAGGGTGTGTTCTTGAAAAAGAATGGGTTGCAAGACCTGCTTATTCCCACTGGGCGGAAAATCGCACCCCGATCCCCGGATCCTCAGTCATGGAGATGGTGGGCCCGTCGAAGCGGGGGCCGCCGGGGAAGGGCTCGGTGGCGCAGAGGCTGGGACCGTCCAGGTCGGCCATGGTGATGACCGCCTGAGAAGCGCACAGGTGAGCGGCGGCGGCTACCGAGACCTGGCTTTCCAGCATACAGCCGATCATGCACTTGACACCGTAGCGCCCTGCCATCTCGCAGATCTTCAAAGCATTCCAGATGCCCCCGGTCTTCATCAGCTTGATGTTGATGTAGTCGGCGGCATGAATGGCGATAAGATTGGCCGCGTCTTGGGGGGAAAAGACCGCCTCGTCGGCCAGGATGGGGGTATTTACCTGCCCCGTGACATACTTAAGTCCCGCAATGTCCAAGGCGGGGACGGGCTGCTCCACCAGTTCGATATCCAGACCCTTGTCCTCCATGGTCTTGATGATGGCCACCGACTGCTCGGCGCTCCAGCCCTGGTTGGCGTCTACCCGGAGCTTGACAGCAGGGCCTACGGCCTGACGGATGGCGGCGATCCGCTGTACGTCGGCAACGCCTTCCTTGCCCACCTTGATCTTCAGGGTGGTAAAGCCCCGCTCCACCGCCTCCAGACTGTCCTTTACCATCTCCTCCACGGGGTTCACCGAAATGGTGATGTCGGTCTCGAAGGAGGTCTTGGCATTGCCCAAAAGCTGGTAGAGGGGCTTGCCCTGGGTCTTGGCCCACAGGTCATAGAGGGCCATATCTACGGCGGCCTTGGGGGTGGTGTTGTGGACCATGCAGGAGTTGAGCTTTTCCATCACCGCGGGAAGGTCCCCAAGGTCCATGCCCACAATGGCGGGGGCAATGAAGTCCTGAATAGCGCAGAGGATGGAGCCTTTGGTATCTCCGGTAATGACGGCGGTGGGAGGAGCCTCGCCGTAGCCCTCCAGTCCGTTTTCCCCCACCACCCGGACCACGATATCGTCCAGCCGGTCCACGGTGCGCAGGGCAGTCTTGAAGGGGTGGGCCAGGGGGAGGGAGAGTCTTCCCACCTGAATGGCGGTGATGCGCATAGAAATGCCTCCCAAAGAAAATTTGAAATTTTTGCCTCCGGCAGATTCAAATTTCCCGATTCATGTAGATAAATTATTTTACCACGTTTTCTTTTCCATGTAAAGGAAAAGCGGGGAAAGGCCTTTCCTTTTCAGCGTATTGCCCCATTTTTTCGTGGCAGAAAAAGGGGAGAGCCTTGCAAAAAAACGGACGCTCTCCGCAGAGAGCGTCCAAAAGGAGTGTAAGACCGGTGCCCAAAGGCTGCCAGATGGCCCCACAGACCCGGATAGCGCTCCACAGAAACTGTGACAGTCCGGCGGGTATTCCCCGACGGCCCGGAAGAGCAAGCGGCAGGCACCCTTGTCTCCCTCGGCGGTTTCCCCTTTCCCTCCCGACGGCTGCCTGGCCTTGTGGAAGGTACTGATGGAGACCGCGCCTCTATACAGGTTGGTTCTCCAGTATGGTATCACGCATGGGAGAACTTGTCAAGGCGGGAGGAAAGGGGAGAGGAAAAAACCTTGCAAAGGAGGAGAAAATAGGGTATAGTCCTGCTTATAGGACAATAAAGGCAAGGGGAGAGGAAAACTATGGCCAGAAAGGGAAATCAGAAGACAAAGTTGCTCCTGCTCTGTCAGCTGTTGCTGCGGAAAGGGGACGAGGAGCATCCTATTTCCACCCCGGAACTGATCCGGGCTTTGGAGCGGGAGGGGATCCCGGCAGAGCGAAAAAGCGTTTATACCGATATGGAGGCCCTGCGGGAGTTCGGACTGGACGTACAGCTGCGAAAGGGAAAAAACGGGGGATGGTTTATTGGGGAGAGGGACTTTGAGCTTCCCGAACTGAAGCTTTTGGTGGATGCGGTCCAGTCCTCCCGGTTTATCAGCCGGAAAAAGAGCGAGAGCCTGATCAAAAAGCTTGCGGGCCTTACCAGCGAACACCGGGCCAAGCAGCTTCGCCGTCAGGTCTATGTGGACCACCGGGTAAAGACGGAGAATGAGAGCGTCTACTATGCCATCGACGCGCTCCACACCGCCATTGCTGCCGGGCGGGCGGTAACGTTCCGGTATTTTGATTATAACGCCCGTCGGGAGAAGGTATTCCGCCGGGACGGGTTGTGGTATACCGTCTCCCCCTACGGTCTCATTTGGAGCGACGAGAATTATTACCTGGTGGGCTGGGAGCATAAAAAGGGGCAGCTTCGCCATTACCGGGTGGACCGGATGGAGTCCCTGTCCGTGACTACATCCTCCCGGGAAGGGGATGAAAGCTGCAAAAGCTTCGATTTGGCGGAGTATGGACAGAAGCACTTTCACATGTTTTCCGGGAAAGAGGGCAAGGTGCGTCTCCGGTGCGAGAACAGCTTTGTAAACGTCATGCTGGACCGCTTCGGCCAGGAGGCCATGTTGATCCCCGACGGTGGGGACCACTTTGTCCTGACGGTGGACGCGGTGGTCTCCCCCCAGTTTTACGGTTGGCTCTTTGGCCTGGAGGGCAAGGCGGTCCTCACCGCCCCCGACTGGGCGGTGGAGGAGTACCGGAACATGCTGCAAAGGGCGTTGGAGGGGTAAAATGTAAATTTATCCCATAAAAACCGCCCCGCCCACGCATTTTGCGCGGGTGGGGCAAACCTTTACTCCCAGCCTTTCCAAACCTCAGGCTGATACCCCACCGTAGCCTGCTTTCCGTTGCGTACCACCGGGGTCTTGATAAGTTTGGGATCCTCAAAGAGCTTTTCCAGTTTAGCCTCCTCAGGAGAGAGATACTTCAGAAGGGCGGAGTCCGGGTTTTTCCAGTCGATCAGTTCCTCCAGCCCCACCGCCCGGATCACGCTCTGAAGCTCCCCCCGGCTCATGCCGTAACGGAGGAGGTCCACCGCCTGAAATTTTACCCGCCGCTCCTTAAAATACCGCTCCGCCTTCTTGGTATCAAAGCACTTGGACTTTCCAAAGATCTGAATGTTCATCGTCTTACTCTCCTATATAAGTGAACCGGGGGCCGGAATAGCCGTCCCGGTCTACCTGCTCGCTCCACATTTCCGCCGGGCGGACCCAAAGACCGCCCTCGCCGTAAAGGGCCTCGTAGACTACCATGGGCGCCAACGTCTCCGAGTGTTTTGCCACGGCGATGAGCCGATATTCGTTTCCTTTGAAATGCCGGTATTTTCCAGGTTTCAGTTCCTCCATGCCGGACCCTCCCCTCATAAATATATATCCTATCATACCATAGCCCGGTCGGAAGGACAAGTCCGGGTATGTTTCCGATTTTTTGGAGCCATACTAAGGAACATCATGTAAAAGGTGGTGTTCCGCGTGAAGGCAGTAATTTTGGCGGGGGGAGAGGGAAGCCGCCTGCGGCCCCTGACCATTGGAAGACCCAAGCCCATGACCCCCCTGCTGGGAAAGCCGGTGCTGGGACATATCCTGGATCTGCTCCGCCGCCATGGAGTGACGGAGATCGCCGTCACCCTCCGGTGTCTGAGCGCCGCCGTCACCGATCACTTTGGTGACGGCGGGGACTATGGGGTAAAGCTTACCTATTTTGTGGAGGAGGAGCCCCTTGGCACCGCCGGCGGAGTCAAAAAATGCATGGATTTTCTGGGGGAGGATGACTTCCTGGTCATCAGCGGCGACGCGGTCTGCGATCTGGACCTCACCGAGTTTGCCGCCCTCCATCAAAGCCGCCGCTCGGCGGCCACCCTGGCTCTTTTCCGCCGGAGAGAGCCCCTGGAGTACGGCCTTGTCCGCACCGACGCTGAGGGCCGGGTGCTGGGCTTTGTGGAAAAGCCGGGCTGGGGCCAGGTGGATACGGAACTTGTGAATACCGGGGTCTATGTCCTCTCCCGCCGGGCTATGGATCTGGTGCCGGAGGGGACGGCCTGCGACTTCGGCAAGGAGCTTTTTCCCCTGCTCCTCTCCAAGGGGGAGGCTCTTTACGGCTGGGAGGCGACAGGCTACTGGCAGGACATGGGCGACTGTGGGGCTTATCTGGAGAGCCTTCACGACGCTTTGGACGGAAAGGTAAAACTGGATCTGGAGACGGGGCGGGGGCGGATCCCGGCGGGGGTGACGGTAAAGGAGCCCTGCTGGGTGGGCCGGAGGACCACTCTGGCCCCCGGCTGTGTCATCGGCCCCTATGCCGTCATCGCCGAGGGTTCCACCGTGGAGACCGGAGCGGTGGTAGAGCGCTCGGTGTTGTTGGGGGCCGGCCTGGGGGAGGGGGCGGAGGTCTCAGGGGCTATTTTGTGTAAGGGCGCCGCCGTCCACCGTCGGGCGGTGGTCAACCCCGGCGCCGTGCTGGGAGAGGGAGCCGTGGTAGGCGCCGAGGCCATCGTGGCCCCCGGGGTCAAACTTTGGCCCGGCCGCCGCGTGAGCGAGGGGGGAAGAGCCACGGCCTCTCAGGTGACGGTGGGGCAGAGCGCCCCCTTAAAATTCTCCGCCGGCGGCGCATTGCGGGGAAGAGTGGGGGAGGATCTGACGGCCGAGGCTATGCTTTCCCTGGGCTCCCTTTTGGGGGAGCGGGAGCAGGTAGGACTTGGCTGGGCCGGAGGAAACGGGGCGGCCATGCTGGTTCGGGCCATTGGCTGCGGTGTTACCGCCGCCGGAGGGACCGCCCTTATAAGCGACGCACCCTGCGCTTCTGCCGCGGCCTGGTTGGGCCGGTATTATACCCTTCCCATGACTGCCTTTGTTCAGCAGGACGGGGACGCCGCCGAGGTCCGGCTTTTTGGCCGGTCGGGTCTTGCCCTGGCGCGGGGAGAGCAGAGGAAGATCGAAGGCGCTCTTCTCCGGGGGGAGGGAAGCCGTGTGCCCGCTGTGGGCATAGGAAAATGGGAGACGGTGGCGGGGGTCCGTCCGGGCTACGCCGCCGAGGCAGCACGGCTCACCCGGCTGAGCGGCCTGCCCCTGCGCCCTTTGAGAGTGCGGGTGGAAAAAGGGGAGGGGGCCAATGATGTATTGGCCTCCGCCCTTACCGCTCTGGGCTGCCAGGTCCGCCGGGGGATGAGCCGGGGGGAGCCCACCTTTTCCGCGGACTGGGGAGGGTTTCGGCTCACCGCCTGGGACGAGGAGGGGCGTATGATCTCTCCCGACCGGGTGCTGGTGCTGCTGACGAGGATCGAGATGGAGCATGGCCGGAAGCAGGCCGCCCTTCCGGCCTGGGCCCCCTCTGCCGCCCAGCAGGTGGCGGACAGCTTTCAGGGCCGTCTTCTTCGCTTGGGCCAGGATGGGGAGGAGGCCGAGAAGCTGTGGCGGGAGGAGCCCTGGATGTGGGACGCTGTCCTGGCCGCCTGCCGTATTGCCGCCCGGTTAGGGCTGACGGGGGAGACCCTGTCCCGGCTGGATCATTCCATTCCCAACTTTGCCACCGTCCGGGGGGAGGTCCCCCTTCACACCGGCCGGGGCCGGGTCATGGGCCGGGCGTTGGAGAGCCTCTCCGCCGTTTCTCAGGGAGAGGGCGTCCGCCTGCGGGCGGGGGAGGGCTGGATCTATCTGGTCCCCTCCGGTTCCCGAAACGCCCTGCGCCTCATCGCGGAGGCGGTAGACATGGAGACCGCCGCTGAACTTTGCGGGGAGTACGAGGAAAAGCTGAAGAAGCTGGACCGGGAATAAGACCGTAGGGGAGGGGCTTGCCCCTCCCGCCCAGGTATGGCACTCCGGTTTTGTAGGGACCAACCTCCCCGGCGGTCCGCCGGGACCACCTGATGGTTTCCCCGTTGATTCGGGGAAACCGCCAACGTTTGAATATTATGTAAACCAAAACTCCAACAAACAAAAAAGGACTTTATGACTATCCCCTCCACCCAAAAGGGGAGAAACCGTCATAAAGTCCTTGCCATCTGGAAAGATATGGAGTAAAATAAAAAAGAGGAAAACAAAATAGTGGCAGCCCTTGGGTGCTGGAACACCCAAGGGCCTGCGCGGGCGCTTACTCGCCCACACAACAGAAGGACTCTGCACCGTCTGTTATTCTACCCTGTTTTGGCCTTTTTGGCAAGGGAGAATGACAGGTTGTGTTGCTGTTTTGACGTGCTGTGTTGGGTTTTGACCCGCACGGCACGTTTTGTTTTCCTCACGGAAAAGGGAAAGGGGGGCGTAAGCCCCCCGACCCTGCCGTGAGGAAATCAGGGGAAAGGGAGATAAAGCGGATGAGAATAAAACAAAAAATGTGCATATTGTTGGTTGTAGCGGCGCTCCTGCCGTGTATACAGGCGTCCACGCTTGAGACGGAGGGCGGTGAGCCCATAGAGGCCGCCTTCACGGACCCCGTATTTTTACAGGCGGTCCGGGAAAAGATCCGAAAGACCAACGGTGAGCATATTTATCGGGCCGATGTGGAAATTATTACGGAGTTGGTCGTTAACGGATA
>CANOHR010000046.1 GCA_947565875.1 uncultured Pseudoflavonifractor sp. | reverse complement strand
GGCTTTTCCCCGCCTTAACTGTCCACAGCAGACCTCCTTTTCCGTTCATTTTCTGGCTACTTTTTATTGTATCAATCAAGCGGGGCACTCAGTGTCCACCTATAAAAATGTCGGTTTTGTCTCTCCCTTTATAGGTAGCCATTTTTTCTTTGCTTTTTACGTTCCTTTATATTTTTTCCTCGTGGCGATGCCACCCCGGATGTGGCGTTGGGCCTTGTTTTCTTCCAGGACCGCCTTGGCCTGGAGGTAGAGAGCCCGGTTGAAGGTGGGCAGACGCTCGCTGAGATCCTTATGTACCGTGGACTTGCTGACTCCAAACCGGTCCGCCGCCGAGCGGACGGTGGCTCGGTTTTCTATGATGTACTGGGCGAGCCGCACGGCCCGCTCCTCCATATTTCCTTTCACGCGCAACACTCCCCAATGTGTTCGTTCTGTGAAAGATATATGTGCCCCCGCCGGAAAATATGAGCGCTCATCCCTCTTCCACCAATCCCAGAAACACCGCCCCCGCCGCCCGCGCAAAATCCCTGGCCCCGGCCAGGGCCTCCTGAAGGGTATTGCCGTGGGTGCCCACCTCCACCAGCAACGAACCGGGACACAGGCCCTGATTATAGGCGGAGGTACGCAGAGCCATGGGTCGGGCCAGGGTGGGGTAGAGGGTATCCAGATTTTTTTGGAGTTTAGCCCCTAACGCCAAATTTTCCTGCCAGTTTGGGTGTTCGCTTCCCCCCGCGTTGGTCCCCACCACCACCATGACCTGGGCGGTCTTTACCCGGTCCACGGTAGTCACCGCCTTGTAGACCGTGCCATCTCCGCCCACCAGGGCGTCCCGGTGGACGTCCAGCACCAGCTTAATGGTGGGATACTGCTCCAGATACGCTTTTACCGCCGCCCCCGACCGATCATAGGCCCCATTATAGGCCGGATAGTCATACACACCCCGGTCATGGACCACGGAAAGGCCCATCTCGGTAAACACCGCCTCCATTTCGTCTCCCACCCGAAGCATATTATAAGGTTCCTCCAGAGTACGGGTATTGTTGTCGCTGGGGGCGTATACGTCCACGCCATCCGGGGTATAGGCTTCGGTGGTGTGGGTATGGATAATGAGGATCTGAGGCCCCACTTCGGCGGGGGCCAGGGAAAAGGGCAGGTCCTGATACAATGCGGATGTCAGGTCCACCTCCAACTTGGTCCGGTTATATAAGTAAAGTCCCGCCCCCGTGGCGTAGCCCTCCGAACTGAGGGGGGTCAGGGTCCGCTCCACAATGTCCTCCGGGGCGGCGGTGATCTGGGGCTGGTCCTGAACGTCGTCATGGTCCGGAGCGGGCTGGGCATTGGGCAAAGGCTCCAGCGTCTCCACCGGACGCGACTCCCGATGTTCCAGATCTCCCGGATTGCGCTCCAAAAGAAGGGACTGGGACACTGCCAGCCGCTGCCAGAAGGGAAGGGGACTTTGCACCTCCCCCAGTTCAGTACGAAGGGCGGCGAAAGCCAGGGTCTCCTCCCCGATCCCCCCGGCGGCCCCCACCGCCGCTCCCGCCAGCAGCAACCACAAGGCCACGGCGGCAAAGCAAACCGCCAGGCTCCGGCGAAAGAGCCTCCCCCATCTGATATTCCACATCGCTTGTCCCCCCTTCCTCCAGCCGGATACAGGACAATGTATGCGGCGGGGGAGGGGAATATGAAAGGGGGGGGAGAAATGAAAATTTATCGGTGAGTGTAGACGGGCCGGTTTAGAACCGGCCCCTACGCACAGGTACGTTGGATGGGGTTCGTAGGGGCGGGTTCTAAACCCGCCCACGCAGACGTTGGATTATTAAGGCTAAATATAAATTTAGCAGACAGTACCGTAGGGGACCACCCCGATAAATATCCATTTATTCGATCAGCATTTCCAACCCCGCCAGATCCAGTTCCGGCTGAAGGGAGAGGCTGACGGCGTAGCCGATGACCTTAGCCAGGTCCTCCACCCGCTGGTCGATGTCTCTCGGGGTCACCATCAGGCTGGCCCCCGGCGCGTTTTTCAGCATTCCGGGATCCAGTTCCGCTCCCGCCTCCTCCAAAAGATCCGCCGCCAGGGTGGCCCCATCCACCACCGTGGGGACTCCCACCGCAATGACAGGCACGCCCAGACTCTCCCTGTCCAGGGCAAAGCGGTGGTTTCCCACCCCGCTCCCGGGGGCGATCCCCACATCACAGACCTGCACCGTGGCGCACAGCCGCTCTACCCGGCGGGCGGCCAGAGCGTCGATGGCGATCACCGCCCCCACCCCTACCTTGTCCGCCACCGCCCGGACGATCTCCCCGCTCTCGATCCCCGTGGTGCCCAGTACCCCTGCCGCCAGGGCCGCCACCGGGCGGAAGGACCCAAAATGCTCGGGGGACAACTCGATCAAATGCCGGGTCACCAGGGTCCGGTCCGCCGCCAAAGGCCCCACGGCGTCGGGAGTAATGGCCCGGTTTCCCAGCCCCACCACCAACACATCCCCTTCTTTCGGGAGCAGGGGAGAAAGAAGCCCGGACAGTGCCCGGACCGACCGGGGAAAGGCGTTCTCCTCCCGCCGCTCCAGCCCGGTAAGATCCAGCGTATGGTAGGTCCCCTCCGGTTTCCCCAGCGCCTTTGCCCCCTCCGGTCCCATCACCCTTACGGTAGTGAGAGGAAATCCCTCCGCCTGGGTCTCCCGGCTTTCCACTCCCGGCAGCGCTCCGCCCTTTCCCCGCAGTTCATGGGCCTCCATGGCCAGGTCTGTCCGTCTCTCCAGCATAAAAACGCCTTCCCTTCAGCACAAGATATTGTGGTTTTTGCTTTATTTCCCTTCTATTTTTGGCAGAAAAGTCTTCACTATGCGAAAAAATCGGAAATTGCGAAAATAATTCTTGCATTTTTGGGGGCAGTCTGCTAAAATAGATACCTGCACGGGTATAGTGCCCGAAAAAATCGTCGTTCGGAGGAGGTGTTTGGTTTGCCGAACATTAAGTCTGCCAAGAAGCGTGTCTTGGTGAACAAGGCCAAGGCGCTGCAGAACAAGACCGCCCGTTCCGCTCTCAAGACTGACATCAAGAAGTTCGAGGCCGCGGTGGCGGAAGGCAACCGCAGCGAAGCCGAGGGCGCTTACAAGGTGGCTGTCAAGGCGGTGGATAAGGCCGTCTGCCATGGGATCCTGCACAAGAACAATGCCGCCCACAAAAAGAGCGGGATGACCCTGAAGCTGAACAAGCTGTCCTGAAAATCCCCTTGGGTCCATAGAACCGCCTGCTGCGCAGGCGGTTTTTTATGTCTTGCCCGTTTTTTAGAAAGGAGGAGAGCGCCTTGGAAAAATGGAAACAGAACGGCTGTGTCCGCTTCCTTTGGGACATGGCGGACCTTTATTTTTCCAAACGGGTCTCCCGCTCGGCGGCGGAACTGGCCTATTTTCTCATTCTCTCCTTTTTCCCCGCCCTCATCTGTATCAACGCCGTCATCGGCACCCTGGATCTGAACGTGGCCTCCCTTTTGGAGGAGGCCTCCGTCATCATTCCCGAGGCTGCTCTGGCGGTACTTACTGAATATGTCCGCTACATCACCACCAACCAGTCCCATGCCCTTCTGTTGGCGGGGATCGTCATGATGCTCTTCTCCGCCTCGGCGGCCATGCGCTCGCTGATGAACGTGATGGGCGATATCTACGAAAAGAAGACCTACACCGGTCTTTGGCAGATCGTGGCCAGCGTTGCGTTCTCCGTGCTGTTTCTCCTTACCATCTATCTTTCCCTGGTGGTGGTACTGACGGGCAACTGGTTTTTTCACCTGCTGGAGCAATTCCTTCACCGCTTCCCCCGGCTGGAACACGTCAAGCTCCCCTGGGAGTGGCAGTGGATGCGCTTTCTCATCCTCTTCTTCCTTGTAATGACGGTGGTCATGTTGATCTACCGGGCCACCGTCCCCCGGGGAAAACCCCGCGCTCCCGTTTTGACGGGCGCCTTTCTGGCCTCCATCGCCCTGGTGCTGGCTTCCATCCTTTTTTCCTACTTCATTGGCCTGTCCTCCCGGTACTCCCTGGTCTACGGGTCTTTGGGATCGGTGGTGATTTTGCTGGTGTGGCTCTACCTGTGCGGCAATATCGTCATTTTGGGAAGCTGCTTCAACCGGGTATGGTATGGCAGGAAGCTGGAGCGGTCCAAGGGGTGAGCCTCCGGCCCCGCCCCTTGCAATCCCTGTATTTGCGATGTATAATAAGCTGTAAATACAGGCGGAGCCCCGCCAAATCTGACGATACGAGGAGCTGTCATCATGACCTACAAAATGAACATTGCCGGTCTGGAGCGGGACCTGCCCCTGTGCCCCGTCACGGACGACCTGTACATCGCCGCCTTTGTCCTCTTCGGGGACGCGGAACTGACCACCGCCTGCGCCAGCGAACTTTTGAAGCGGATCCCCCCCGACAGCTATGATTACATGATCACCGCCGAGGCCAAGGGGATCCCCCTGATCCACGAGATGGCCCGCCTGTCCGGGGCCGACCACTACTTCCTGGCCCGAAAGGGGTCCAAGGTCTATATGCAGGACCCCATCCATGTCTCCGTCCGCTCCATTACCACCCTGCGCCAGCAGGACCTGTTTTTGGGCGCCGACGACTGCGCCAAAATGAAGGGAAAGCGGATCCTCATTGTGGACGATGTGATCTCCACCGGCGAGAGCCTCCACGCCCTGGAAAAGCTGGTCCAGGCCGCAGGCGGCATCGTCTCCGGCAAGGCTGCCATTCTGGCGGAGGGCGATGCCCTGAATCGGAAGGACATCACCGTTCTGGGCCCCCTTCCTGTCTTCAACGCCGACGGCACCATCAAGGGTTAAAGTCTATACATAAAAACAGTGGGTATTCTTCTCAGAGAAGAATACCCACTGTTTTTATCCGTCAAAAAGGCTTTCCACTGGAAGGAGGAAGCCTTTTAAGGACCGGGCGGCTGATAGCCGCCCCTACGTCACTTATTCATCCTCATATTGTAGGGATGAATATCAGCCGCCCGCCCAGATCTGTTCCTAAAACAGCACTCTGCTGTCGCCGGGGGTGCTTTCGGCGATCTTCCGGCCCTTTTTGTAGGACGCCAGTACCGCCGCGTTGGTGTTGAGGGCGTCGTAATAGTTCTCCGCGTCCAGCACGATGAAGCTGGCCGGACGACCTTCTCCTATCCCGTAGCCCTCCCCCAGATGGAGGGTCTTGGCAGCGTTGGTGGTGATGAATTGATAGGCCCCCATGATCTCCTCGTAGCCCATCATCTGGCAGACGTGGAGGCCCATGAACACCACGTCCCGCAAGCTCCCGGTGCCCATGGGGTACCAGGGGTCAAAAATATCGTCATGACCGAAGGAGACGTTGATCCCCGCCTCCCGCAATTCCTTCACCCGTGTGATCCCCCGGCGCTTGGGGTAGGTATCCATCCGCCCCTGAAGGTGGGTATTGACCAGGGGGTTGGAGACAAAGTTGATCCGGCTCATTTTGAGAAGCCGCATGAGGCGGACCACATAGGCGTTATTATAGGAATGCATGGCGGTGGTGTGGCTGGCGGTGACCTTGTCGTATAGGCCCAGTTCCAGGGCACGGGCAGCCACCGTCTCCAGCCCCCGGGAGGCCTCGTCGTCGATCTCGTCGCAGTGGACGTCCACCAGCTTATTCTCCCTGGCCGCCAGTTCCAAGGCAAAGTTCAGGGACTCTACGCTATACTCCCTGGTAAACTCGAAGTGGGGAATGGCTCCCACCGCGTCGGCCCCCAGCTTGACGGCGTCTATCATCAGCTGCTTTCCGTTGGGGTAGCTGAGGATCCCCTCCTGAGGAAAGGCTACGATCTGAAGCTCGATGGTGTCCCGAAGCTCCTCCCGAAGCTCCACCAGAGTCTCCATAGCCACCAGGGAGGGGTCGGTCACGTCCACGTGGGTCCGAATAAACTGGACCCCGTGGGCGGCGTAGAGCCGCACCGCCCGGTGTACCCGCTGCCGGATATCCTCCCTGGAAAGCTTGTCCTTCCGCTTGGACCAGCACTCGATCCCCTCAAAGAGGGTCCCCGACATATTCCACACCGGGTCCCCGGCGGTAAGGCAGGTATCCAGATGGACGTGGGACTCAATAAAGGGAGGCAGCACCAGCTTTCCGCCCAGGTCCACCGTCTCCTCCTCTGGAAGGGGCTTCAGTTCGGGGCCGATGGCGGTAAATTTTCCATCCTCCACCCGGAAGGAGGAGGGGGGGGCGTTCTCGATCCGTGCGTTTTGAAACAGCATATTTTCTTCCTCCTTACGCCTTGCACTTGTCCAGGGCGCCGCACACAAGATAGATCACACAGGCCGCCGCCATGGCGTTCAGGGACACGATGCCCCAGTGGACCAGGTTGCCCACCAGGGCGCCCCCCGCCACGCCCAGAATGGCCCCCCAGTTCACGTCACGGGTGACGACAGTCTCGGCGGCGTAGTTTTCTTTGTGAAGGAAGTAGTCCAGAATGACCAGGGCGCCCACAGGGGGCAGGGTAGCGTTAAGAATATTGAGGAAGGAGACAAAGTTGTTGTAAAGCCAGATGGCGGTAAGGGTGCCCACCACCCCGGCCGCCAGCACCATGGGCCGCTTGCGGATCTTGGTAATGTTGGAAAGGCCCAGCCCGGAGGTATAAAGGGCGTTATCATTGGTGGTCCAGATGTTGGCCCCCAGCACGATAAGGGCGGGGATCATCAGCCCCTGGGCGATCATCACATAGAAGATGTCGTCCTTTCCGGTAAAGGCGCCCCCCACCGCGCCAAAGGCAAACATGAGGGTATTGCCGATAAAGAAGGCGATGACGGTGGTGACGACAGCGTTCTTCGGGGTATTGGCAAAACGGGTAAAGTTGGGGGTGGCGGTCCCTCCGCTGACAAAGGAGCCCATGACCAGTCCCGCCCCGGCAAAGACGGTCAGTTCCCCGGCGCTCTTGGCAAAGATGGCGGTGAGCCCGCCCCCCGATACGGTGGCGGTCACCATGGAGTAAATGCCCAGAATGGCGATAAGGGGGACTGAAATATAGCTGACGATCTCCAGGCCTTTGATCCCAAAGTAAGCCGAGCCCGTCATACACACTCCGGCCGCCACCACCAGCACCCAGGGGTTTACATGAAGCACATCGGCGGCGGGGACGGCAAACATGGCTACCCCTACCCCGAACCAGCCGATCTGGGTAAAGCTGATAAGGGCGGAGGGGAGGTAAGAGCCGTACCGCCCAAAGGACCGCTGGGCCAGCAGGTCCAGGGACATGCCCGTCTTGCTGCCGATATAGCCCAGGCCCCCGGTATAAAAGCTCAGAATGGTGCTTCCGATGAGGACGGCCCACACAAAGCCGTTCAGATCCAGGCCGTTACCCAGCTTGGCCCCCACCGACATGCTGGCGGAGAAGAAGGTGAAGCCCAGCATAATAAAGAACATGGGCCAGAAGCTCTTTCGGTCCGTCCGGGGCACCGCCTCCAGGGAGTAGTCCGCGTCGGAAGCGGCAGGTGTTGTCTTGGGTGTTGTCATGGCTGTGTCTCCTTTTCTTTGGGTTTGGGCAAAAAAAGAGACGGCCAATAAGGCCGCCTCAACGAAAAATTCGCCCAGTCAAAAAAGAAAGAAAACCCCCGTGGTAGCACCGGCAAACAGGGCAAGACAAACTGGTCATGGCGGTCTCCCTCCTTTTTTCTCATTGCGAAATACTATACCAGAGGCAAAGCCCCTTTACAAGACGGAATTTTGCACAAAAAGAGGTTTCCCGCAAAAAGCTTCCGCCGGGTGCATA
>CANOHR010000045.1 GCA_947565875.1 uncultured Pseudoflavonifractor sp. | reverse complement strand
AGCTACCTGTCTATTCTGGCTATCTTTATTCTGGTGGCCATTGCCTTCAAGTCCATCTCCATCCCCATCCTGCTGGTGGCCACCATTGAACTGGCTATCTATATCAACCAGGGCATTCCCTACTTTACCGGTACGGAGGTAGCCTTTATCACCCCCACGGTCATCGGCTGTATCCAGTTGGGCGCTACGGTGGACTATGCCATCCTGATGACTACCCGTTTTCAGGAGGAACTGCAAAAGGGGTTGGACCGGAGGGAGGCCATCCAGGTGGCTGCCAAGGCCGCCGATGTGTCCATCCTCACCAGCGCCCTGGTGTTCTTCTGCGCCACTCTGGGTGTGGCCATCATTTCCACCATGGACCTCATCAGCGGGATCTGCCTGATGCTCTCCCGGGGGGCGGTCATTTCGGCCCTGGTGTGTATGCTGATCCTTCCGTCGGTACTGGTGACCTTTGAACCCCTCATCGCCAGGACCACCCTTCACTGGCGGAACCCAAAACCGCCCAGAAAGGCCAAAGGAAAGGCTTTGGAGAAGCCGGAAGAAACGGATAAAAAAGAAGTAGGGGGCCCCGTTGAGATCCCCGCCCTGCAAGCTGCCCAAGGAAAGGAGTCCGACGCACAATGAAACCGATCTGGAAACGTACCCTGTCTCTGACGCTAACGCTGGCGGTGACCGTGGGGGCCCTGATCCCCTCCGCCAACGCCATGACCATTCCCGCCGCCTGTGACGAGACCTATTACGCCACCCTGGACTACTATGGCGGGATTCAAGAGGCCGGCGTGGTAAAAAGCTACCGCCTGAACGGAAATACCTCTGTTACCGACTACGGGGTCTATGAGGAGGTGATAAACCTGACCGACGACCGCCTGCCTGTGGTGGACGGAGAAACCGTCACCTTTACATTGGAGGAGGACGCCCCGGAGAAGTTCTATTTTGAGGGTAAGACCCAAACCCCCTTTGAGGAACTTCCCTGGAAGATCGCCGTCTCCTATAAGCTTAACGGCGCCCCCGTTCCGGCGGAAGACCTGGCGGGAAAGACGGGACTGGTGGAGATCCTTTTGGACGTGACGGCAAACCCTGGAGCTTCGGAGTACAGCCGGAGCAATCTGGTCCTCACCGCCGCCACGGCCTTTAACGATGATGATATCACCTCTTTGGAGGCTCCCGGCGCTCAGATCCAAATGGTAGGTAACCTGCGCGCGGTCCTTTTTATGGCCCTGCCAGGAGAGGAGCAGCACTTTGCAATCCGGGTGGGGAGCGAAAACTTCTCCTTCTCCGGCCTCACCCTTCTGGCGGTCCCCGCCACCCTTCAGCAGTTGGAGCAGGTGGCCGATTTCCGTCAGGCCAAGGAGAAGGGGGAGGACTCCCTGGACGCCATCAGCGACAGTATGGACGCCATCCTGAACTCCATGGAGGGGATGAGCGGAAGTTTAAGAACGGCCGCCGCTGGGCTGGACCAGTTGGGAGACGCTCAAAATGTGGTTTCGGATCAGAAAGGCGAGGTATATGGCAAGGTCGGTCTGGCCCTGGGGGATCTCCACGCCCTGGCGGATACCCTGGGGCTTCTGGACCGGTATGCCCAGACCTCCTCCCAGGCCATCACCGATCTGAACGGCAGCTTAAACGGGCTCAACACTGCCGTTCAGGCCCTGAAACCGGAACTGGAAAATACCCGGAAGACCATCTCTGCCATTCAGGAGGACACTCAGGCCCTCACCGGACTTTTGGAGGATTTGGAAGGCTACAATAAGCGTTCCACCGACATTGCCGAAAGCCTGAGCAATACCTTGGACGACCTGGAGGGGGATATGGATGACCTGGAGCTTCATCTGAGGATCCTGCGCAATGCGCTCAAGGGGACAAACGGGCTTTCTACCCTCAAGACCTCGGATCTGTTGGCCCTGCTTTCTCCCGAGGAGGCGGCCCAGATGAAACAGGTGTTGTCCCTGCGGGAGACTTATGAGGAGTATCTTGCCGGGCATCATCTGAGCGGAAAGGACCTGACCTTCCGGGACTTTATCATTACGGCAGCCTTTCAGGAGGGCTGTGAAAAGCAGGCGGAAGCCGCGGTAAGGCAGCAGATGACGGCGATCTATACCCAGTATTGCGCTGACGCCGTGGCGGCGGGAGCGTCCCCGGACAGCCTGATGACGGCGGAGGAATTTATGGCGTCCCCCCAGGGGCAGGCTGCCGCCGCTCAGGTTCGGGAGGAGGTCATGAAGCACCTGCCCACCCTGGAGCAGTTCCTTGCCACACCGGCCGGTACGGCTGCTGCCGCACAGGCTCAGGCGGCCAGCGACGCCTATGACGCCTTTTCAGAGAAGGAGACCCTGCTGGGGGTGGCCAACGGAAAGATCCGGGAGATCAACAGCGCCATCACCGGGATCACCCAGCCAACGGCGGACGTGGTGGATGATTTGGCGGAACTGTGCGAGAAGGTTGGGGATACGGGAGTGACCGACGACCTCTCCGCCCTGGCGGCGCTGTGCCGGGACCTTTTAAAGACCATGAAAGAGCATGAGGGGGAGGGAGCTTCCCTTCTGGAGAGTATGGACGAGTTGGGAGACCTGGCCGGACGGATCACCGGCAATGCCGACGAGCTTTTGGGGAAGGTGGATGAACTCCATACCACCCTGAATACCTACGAGCCGGATCTGCAAAATGCCATCAAGGACGTCCAGACCCTTTCCGGCTCGGCCCAGTCCACCCTTCATGACCTGTCCGGGGCTTTGGCCTCTATGGAGGGACTTCTTCAAAGCGCAGGTCCCCAGCTGGACGAGGGGACCCGGAACACCCTGAATGGGGTTTCCAATTCCCTTCGGAAGGCGACCGCGGGCCTCGCCCAGATCAATACCATCCGGACCGCCAAGGATACCATTGCGGACCTCATCGACGAGGAGTGGGATATGCACACCGGAGCGGTAGACGGTCTTCTCAACATTGACGCCGGCGCCCGGACCGTCTCCATGACCGATTCCAGAAACCCTGCCCCCGGCAGCATCCAATACGTTATGCGGACCCAGGAGATCAAGGCGGAGGAGGCCGTGGAAGAGACCGCTCCTCAGGCAGACGCTCCCGCCACCACCTTCTGGGACCGTGTGGCCGATATGTTCCGGGGATTGTGGGAGGATCTGAAAAAACTGCTTCACATCGGATAGAAGAAGCAAAACCGGGGATATACGTATAAATGAAAATTTAGCGGCGGTTCCATATCTGGGCGGGCGGGTTTGGAACCCGCCCCTACGCATTGCCCACCTTCGTAGGGGTCGGTTCTAAACCGGCCCGCCTGCACTCACCGCTAAATTTTAATTTACATCCCCAAATAAACCAAGGAGCCCGGCGATCCTCAAAGATCGCCGGGCTCTGTTTCCATTATAACGTTAAAAAGGCTGGCGCATCTCCTCCAGCAGCAACTCCGCCGCCGGGGAGAAAACCTGGTATTTCTTCCAGACCCAGTAGAGCTTGGAGTGGAGAGCGGGAAAGAGGGGACGAAAGCACAGGCTGCTGTCCGTACCTACGTCGATGAGCCGGTCGAAGGTGAGGACACAGCCCAGCCCCTCACGGGCCAGAACGCTGCCGTTGTAGGCCAGATTGATGGTGGCGGCAATGTTGAGCCGGGTCACTTTGTTTCCGAACCACCGGCTCAGTTCCTGCTGAAGTCCCTGTCGGGGGCAGATAAGGGGAAGGTCCATCAGATCCTGGGGCTGGATATGCTCTTTCTGGGCCAGGGGATGGTCTGTCCGCATAATGAGCCCCCAGGTATCAACGCCGGGAAGGGCCAGATAATTGTAGCGGACCAGATCTACCGCCTCCACCAGCACAGCAAAGTCCAGCAGTCCCCGGTCCAGCCGCTCAGCCAGATCCTCCCGGTCCCCGCTGAACAGGTGGACCCGAATGCCGGGATACCGGGCTTGGAGGGAGCGCACACGGCGGGCCAGGTGACAGATCCCTTCCGATTCGGCGCAGCCGATCCGGACCTCTCCGCCGGTGACGGAACTCAGGGAGCGGAACTCCTCCTCAGTCTTGCCCACCATGTCCAGGATATCCTCCGCCCGCTTTCGTAGGAGCATTCCCTCATCGGTGAGGCGGACGTTGTAGTTCCCCCGGACAAAGAGCTTTTTACCCAACTCCTCCTCCAATTCTTTGAGCTGCTTGGATAAGGTAGGCTGGGAGATGTGGAGCCGCTGGGCGGCGTGGGTAATGCTTCCCTCCCTGGCTACCTCCAGAAAATATCGCAAAACGCGAAGTTCCATCGTCATCCCTCCTGGGGACAGTATACCAGAAACAGTTATTCTATACAAGAATAACTTGAGATAGAAAATGGGTATTTGATATTTCCGGGCGGGAGAGGTATACTCAGGCCGAAAAGGAGATGAGAGTATGCCGGAAGCATCGGACGTCAAAGCCGTTCTGGAGGAAAACCTGCAAGACGCGGGCTGTGACCGGGTCCTGGCGGAGCAGATCATGGCCCTGCAGGCCCAGGGGCGGCGTGGGGAGGGAATAGCCCTGCTGACTCAATACCGTGCGTCGGTGCTGGAGTGCTGCCACCGGGAGCAGAAAAAGCTGGACTGTCTGGACTATCTCATCTATCAGCTGTCAAGGAAAACAGATTAGGCGTAGGAGGAGTTTTATATGGAAGAAAATCTGACGCTGGGACAGGACTGGGACAAGACCTTTCCCAAAAGTGAAAAGGTGGACCATCAAAAGGTGACCTTTCCCAACCGGTACGGGATCACTCTGGCTGCGGACCTGTATATCCCCAAGGGGGCTTCGGGAAGGCTGGCGGCTATTGCCGTCTGCGGTCCCTTTGGGGCGGTAAAGGAGCAGGCTGCCGGACTTTATGCCCAGATCATGGCGGAGCGGGGGTTCCTGACCCTGGCCTTTGACCCCTCCTTTACCGGAGAGAGCGGCGGCAGGCCCCGGTACATGGCATCCCCGGATATCAACACCGAAGATTTCCAGGCCTCGGTGGACTTTCTCTCCCTGCGGGAGGACGTAGATCCTGAGCGGATCGGGATCATCGGTATCTGTGGCTGGGGCGGAATGGCCCTGAACGCGGCGGCCATCGACACCCGGATCAAGGCCACGGTGGCCTCCACTATGTACGATATGGCCCGGGTCAACGCCAAAGGGTACTTCGATGCCGAGGACAGCGAGGAACACCGCTATCAGAAGAAAAAGGCCCTCAACACCCAGCGCACCGCCGACCGGAGGAGCGGAGAATACGCGCTGGGGGGCGGCGTGGTGGATCCCCTGCCGGAGGACGCCCCCTTCTTCGTCAAGGATTACCACGACTATTATAAGACCAGGCGGGGCTACCATCCCAGAAGCCTTAACTCCAACGAAGGCTGGAACGTTATCGGCTGCATGTCCTTCCTCAACCAGCCTATTTGGGCCTACGCCGACGAGATACGTTCCGCCGTACTTTTGATCCACGGGGAGAAGGCCCACTCCTGCTATTTCAGCAAGGACGCTTTCGCCCGGCTTCAGGGGGATAACAAGGAACTGATGCTCCTACCCGGCGCGGTCCACACCGACCTTTACGATCGGGTGGATGTGATCCCCTTTGACAAGCTGACCGGATTCTTTACCCAATATTTAAAATAAAACGGAGGGAAGACGCATGGAAAAGCAGACGGCAGGCCGGGACCAGCTGGGAGAGTTTTCCCCCGAGTTCGCGCGGCTCAACGACGAGGTTCTCTTTGGAGAGGTGTGGAGCCGGGAGGGACAGCTTTCCGGGAAGACCCGCTCGATCCTCACTATTACGGTACTGGTGAGCAAGGGACTGATAGACAGTTCCTTTCAGTACCACTTAATGGCTGCCAGAAAGAATGGAGTCACCCGGTCTGAACTGGCGGAGATCCTGACCCACGTGGCTTTCTACGCCGGGTGGCCCAACGCCTGGGCCGCCTTCCGGGCGGCGGTAGAGGTCTACAAGGACGATGAGGGGGCTGACGGCGGCCTTTTTGGCCTGGGAGCGCCCAACGAGGCCTTTGCCGCCTATTTTACGGGCAAAAGCTACCTTAAGCCTCTGACCGATCCGGCTGAGACGGTATTTCTGGCGAATGTGACCTTTGAACCCGGCTGTCGGAACAACTGGCATATCCACAAAGCGGCGGCGGGAGGCGGTCAGCTTCTTCTCTGCACGGGGGGCCGGGGTTGGTATCAGGAGTGGGGGAGAAGCGCCCAGGAACTCCGTCCCGGCGGTGTGGTGACCATCCCTGCGGGAGTGAAACACTGGCATGGGGCGGCCGGGGATAGCTGGTTCAGCCATGTGGCGGTGGAGTGCCCCGGAGAGGAGACAGCCAATGAGTGGCTGGAGCCGGTGGAGGATGACTGGTACGGCGCCTTGGAGGAGCGGAAAGGAGAAGAAAAATGAAAAGAAAACAGATCTTGACCTTTTTTCTGGCGGCGCTGCTTTGCCTGTCCTCCTGTTCGGCGGCGGAGCCTCTTCCGTCAGAGGGGGAAGTGGGCGTGGAGACGGCGGTGCGGCTTGCCGATACGGAAGTGGGGAAAGCCTTTACCGATCTGCCCGGTAATGCCTGGTATGCCGGGGCGGTAAGCTGGTGCGTGGAAACGGGCCTTATGCAAGGGGTGTCTCCAGAGCGCTTTGATCCGGAAGGGACTTTGACACGAGCCATGATGGTGACTATTTTATACCGGGCCCAGGGGGAGCCCGACCTGTCCGGGACATCCCACTTTACCGACGTCTCACCCGGACAATGGTATTCCGACGCGGTCGTCTGGGCCGGTAGCCAGGGGATCGTTCAGGGATACGGAAACGGCCTTTTTGGGGCGGAGGCTCCCGTGACAAAGGAGCAGATGGAAATCATGCTGCAACGCTGTATAGGTGGGAGTGCCGACTGGACGGGAGAGCCGTCTCTGGCCGTCCCCGCCACCCGTGCCGAGACTGCCGCCGCGCTCTACCGGGAACTGAGGGAGTTGAAGGAGACGGTTTCCGGGGAGCCCTCCCGGATCCTCGTGGCCTACTTTTCCTGTACCAACAAT
Source organism: uncultured Pseudoflavonifractor sp. (assembly GCA_947565875.1). Lineage (GTDB taxonomy): Bacteria > Bacillota > Clostridia > Oscillospirales > Oscillospiraceae > Vermiculatibacterium. The sequence continues at coordinate 798 of CANOHR010000045.1, read as the reverse complement.
ACCGGAAAGATCGCGGGCCATATCCAGGCCGCCCTGGGGGAGAAGGCCGACCTCTATGAGATCATTCCGGAGGAGCCCTATACCTCCGCCGACCTGAACTACAATACGGACTGTCGGGCCAACCGGGAGCAGGAGGATCCTGCCGCCCGCCCTGCCATCCGGGGGAAGGTGGAGGACCTGGACCGGTATGATGTGGTATTCCTGGGCTATCCTATCTGGTGGGGCTGCCCGCCCAGGATCGTCTACACCTTCCTGGAAGGCTATGACTGGGCAGGCAAGACCATCGTGCCCTTCTGCACCTCGGGTAGCAGCGGTTATAACGACAGCGGGATCCGGGACCTGGTGGGGGAGGATACCACCTGGCTCGCTGGGCGGCGGTTCAGCGGCGGCGCCGACGGATCCACAGTGGCGGAGTGGGTGGAGAACTTGGACCTGCCTCAGCAGTCAAAGGAGGAAGAGAACGTGTTCTATATTACCGTGAACGGACATACCCTGACCGCCGATTTTGCGGACAACTCCTCGGCGCTGGCGTTCCGGGAACTGCTTTCCGAGGGAGCGTTGACCGTCTCTATGGACGATTACGGCGGCTTTGAGAAGGTGGGATCTCTGGGGACCACTCTGCCCCGGAACGACAGCCGGATTACCACGGAACCGGGAGATGTGATTCTCTATCAAGGCAGCAGGATTACCATTTACTATGATAAAAACAGTTGGAGCTTTACCCGTCTGGGGAAGGTCCGGGACATGACACAGGCTCAACTCAGGGAGGCTCTGGGAGCGGGTGAGGGAGAGGTGGAG
>CANOHR010000044.1 GCA_947565875.1 uncultured Pseudoflavonifractor sp. | reverse complement strand
GCTGCTGCGCCTATGTCTGCCCCGCCAAGCGGGACATGGTGACCAGCAACAAGCTGGCCAAACGATTCATGGCCGACGAGGCCAAGAAGGAGGCGAACAAGTGATGAAGCTGCTGGTTACTCCCGCACCCCATATTCGGGACAAGGAGACCACCCAGTCCATTATGCTGGATGTGATCATTGCCCTTCTCCCCGCCCTTGTCGCCTCCGTAGTCATCTTTGGCGTCCGGGCCCTGATCGTCACCGCCGTGTGCGTCATCGCCGCCGTTCTCTCTGAGTTTCTTTTTGAGAAGGGTGTGAAAAGGCCCCTTACCATTCAAGATCTGTCCGCCGTTGTCACAGGTATCCTGCTGGCCTTCTGCCTTCCCGTGGACATCCCCCTGTGGATCGCCGCTCTGGGCAGCGTCATCGCCATCGTGGTGGTCAAGCAGCTCTTCGGCGGCATTGGACAGAACTTTGCCAACCCCGCCGCCACCGCCCGGGTGATCCTGCTCATCTGCTCCTTCGGGGGAGCCATGACCAGCTGGACCATTGACGGCGTCAGCGTGGCCACCCCCCTGGCTGACGGTGTGATCCCCCCCAGCGTCACCACCCTGTTTCTGGGCCTCCACGGCGGCTGTCTGGGTGAGACCTGCGCTGCCGCTTTGCTCATTGGCGGGATCTACCTGCTGATCCGGAAGGTCATCTCCTGGCACATCCCCGTGGCCTACCTGGCCACAGTGGCGGTGGTATCCCTGGCTGCCGGACAGGACGTGGCCCTTCAGCTCCTGGGCGGTGGACTGATGCTGGGCGCCTTCTTCATGGCCACCGACTACACCACCTCCCCCATGACGGGTGAGGGCAAGCTGGTCTACGGCGTGGGCTGCGGCGTCCTCACCATGATGATCCGGCTCTGGGGCGCCACCCCCGAGGGCGTCAGCTATGCCATCCTGCTGATGAACATTCTGACTCCCCACATCGACAAGCTGACCATGCACACAGCTCTGGGAGGTGACGTGAAATGAAAAAGGAAAATAACTCCCTCGTTACTCCTATCATTGTTCTGGTACTGATCGGTTCCATCGTCACCGGCGCTCTGGCCGTAACAAACAAGGTCACCGCCCCCGTCATTGCCGAGCAGCAGGCCAAGGCCGCCGAGGCGGCCAAGCAGGTGGTCCTGCCCAGCGGCTCCGACTTTACCGCCATCACCGACGTGGAGGGTCTTCCCGCCGAGGTCATCTCGGTGGATGAGGCCGGCAACGGTGCGGGCTACGTCATTACCACCGAGACCAAGGGCTTCGGCGGCGTGATCCAGGCTATGTTCGGCATCGACGCCGACGGCGCCATCACCGGCAGTAAGGTGCTGGTCCAGGCCGAGACCGAGGGCATTGGCTCCAAGGTAGTCGCCGACGGCTCTCCCTTCCAGGCCCAGCTCATCGGCATGACCGATCCGGCCAATATCCAGGCCACCTCCGGCGCCACCGTGTCCTCCACGGGCATGACCAACGCCGTGAAGGCCGTCTTCAACGCCTACACCGTCCTCACCGGCGGCACCATCGAGGCCACCGTCTACGCGCCTCCCTCCAACATGACCGACGAGGCTCTGGCCGAGTATTACCCCGGCGCCAGCTTCACCGACGTGGTGGGCGGCAAGACCTCCGATCAGGGCACTGTGGTCTATGCCGGCGCCCAGGGCCTCCAGAGTGAGGTCAAGGTGGCCGTCTGCTTCGATCAGAACGACAAGATCATCGGCCTCATCGTGGACGCCTCCGGTGAGACCCCGGGCATCGGCGACAAGGCCGCTGAGAAGTCCTTTACCGACCAGTTCATCGGCGTGGAGAGCGGCGACGCGGTGGATGTCATCTCCGGCGCCACTTTCTCCACCACCGCCGTGAAGGACGCGGTAAACATTGCCATCGCCAACCTGGAGACGGTGAAGACCGCTCCTGAAGCGGACGCTCCCGTTCTGGCTCCCGTAGAGACCGCCGCCCCTGTGGAGGCCCCTGATGACGGCGCTCTTCTGGAGGAACTCTATCCCGGCGTCAGTTTTGTCGACGTTCCCTGCGGCAAGACCTCCGACAAGGGCACCGTGGTCTACTCCTCCGCCCAGGGCTTTGCCAGCCAGATCAAGGTCACCGTCTGCTTCGATGAGAACGACAAGATCATCGGCGTCAGCGCCGACGCCTCCGGCGAGACTCCGGGCATCGGCACCAAGGCCGGTGAGAAGGAGTTTACCGACAAGTTCGTGGGCGTTAAGAGCGCCGACGAGGTGGACGCCATCGCCGGCGCCACCGTGGCCTCCACCGCTGTGAAGGACGCGGTGAACGCCGCCATCGAGAACCTGGCCGCCGTCAAGGCCGGGGAGGGTCTCCCCGAGGCTCCCGCCGAGTCTGAGGAGCCTGTGGAGACCCCGGCGCCCGCCGCGGATGACGTGTCCATCGTGGCCACCGCCCAGGGGCTGCTGTCCCAGGTGAAGGCCACCGTCACCTTCGGTGCCGACGGCGCCATCAAGGGCCTCACCGTGGACGCCTCCGGCGAGACCTCCGGCATCGGCTCCAAGGCCGCTGAGAGCAGCTTCACCGGCAAGTTCATCGGCGCCAAGAACGCCAATGGCGTGGACACCATCGCCGGGGCCACCGTTACCTCCACCGCCGTGAAGGACGCGGTGAACGCCGCCGCCGACGCCTTCAAGACCGGGAAGACCGGACCTGTCTCCGTCTCCGGAAGCGCGGCCACTCCGGCTCCCGCTGAGACTCCCGCCCCCGCCGAGACCCCCGCTCCCGCTGAGGAGCCCTCTGAGGCTCCCGTGGAGGAGCCTGCCGCCGGTCCCAAGACCATCACTGCCTCCGCCCAGGGCCTTCTCTCCACGGTCAACGTGACGGTCACCTTTGATGCCAACGGCGTCATCACCGCCCTGAGCGTGGACGCCTCCGGCGAGACCGCGGGCATCGGCTCTCAGGCCGCCGAGAGCAGCTATACCGGCAAGTTCATCGGCGCCTCCAACGGCGACGGCGTGGACACCATCGCCGGGGCCACCGTTACCTCCACCGCCGTGAAGAGCGCGGTCAACAGCGCCGCGGCTCAATTCAAATCTAATTAAAGGGGGCGGGCTACTATGAAAGAAAACAATAAGCTTTGTACCCTGACCCGCGGCATTATCAAGGAGAATCCTGTACTGGTACTGGTGCTGGGCACCTGTCCTACCCTGGCCACCAGTACCAGCGTCTCCACCGCCATCGGTATGGGCATCGCGGCCACTATCGTGCTGATCTGCTCCAACATCTTCATCTCTCTGCTGCGGAAGATCATTCCCGATTCCGTTCGGATCCCCTGCTATATCGTGGTCATCGCCGGCTTCGTGTCGGTGGTACAGATGCTGGTCCAAGCCTTTGTGCCCGACCTCTATACGGCCCTGGGCGTTTATCTCCCTTTGATCGTGGTCAACTGCATCATCCTGGGCCGGGCGGAAATGTTTGCCAGCAAGCATAGCCCTCTGGATTCTGCCCTGGACGGCGTGGGTATGGGCCTGGGCTTTACCCTGACCCTTACCGTCATGGCCACCATCCGGGAGGTGCTGGGCTCCGGAAGCTGGTATGGCATTACCCTTCCCTTCTTCTCCACCTATAACATCCCCATTTTGACCAAGCCCGCCGGCGGCTTCTTCGTCTTCGGCTGCATGGTGGCTCTTGTGGCCAAGATCACCCACGGCAAGGTCAAACACACCGCCACCGGCTGCGCCTCCTGCCCCAATCAGGAGGCCTGCGCCAAGCTGGCAAAGGAGGCGTAAGATATGGATTTCAAGCATCTGCTCTATATCATCATGGCGGCGGTATTCGTCAATAACTACGTCCTTCAGCGGTTCCTTGGCATCTGCCCCTTCCTGGGCGTGTCCAAGAAGCTGGACCAGGCCACAGGCATGTCCATCGCCGTCATCTTCGTTATGCTGCTGGCCACCGCCGTTACCTGGCCCATCCAGAACTTCCTGCTGGACCCCAACGGCATGGGCTATCTGCAAACCGTAGTCTTCATCCTGGTCATCGCCGCCCTGGTACAGCTGGTGGAGATCACCCTGAAGAAGTACATCCCCTCCCTTTATAAGGCGCTGGGCATCTATCTGCCCCTGATCACCACCAACTGCGCCGTGCTGGGCGTCACTGTGCTGAACATCACCGAGGGCTACAGCTTTGCTGAGTCCATGGCCAACTCCTTCGGCTCCGGCCTGGGCTTCTTCCTGGCTATGGTGATCTTCGCCGGGGTCCGCACCCGCACGGAAAGCTGCGAGGCTCCCGAGAGCTTCCGGGGCCTTCCCATCACTCTGGTTTCCGCCTCCATCCTGGCCGCCGCCTTCAATGGCTTTGCCGGGGTGGTAGAGACCCTGTTCGGTTAAGGAGGTAGAGATACATGAATTCCATTGTATTTGCTGTCCTTTCCGTCGCCGTTATCGCCTTTCTATGCTCGGTAATGCTGGTGGTGGCCTCCAAGGTCATGGCCGTTCCCGAGGATCCCCTCTTCCCCGCCGTCCGGGAGTGCCTGCCCGGCGCCAACTGCGGTGCCTGCGGCTACGCCGGCTGTGACGGTTATGCCAAGGCCATGGCCTCCGGCGAGGAGAAGCGGACCAACCTCTGTGTCCCCGGTGGTGACAGCGCCGCCGCCCAGATCGCCGGTGTGCTGGGCGTGGAGGCTGAGGACGTCATCGAAATGATGGCCGCGGTATTCTGCGGCGGCGACTGCACCCTGGCTCCGGAAAAGGCGGATTATGAGGGCACCCTGACCTGCGCCGCCGCCAAGCTCGTCTCCGGCGGCCCCAAGGCCTGCCTCTACGGCTGTCTGGGTTATGGCGACTGCGCCAACGTCTGCCCGGTCCACGCTATTTCCATCGTCAAAGGTATCGCCGTGGTGGATCCCAACGTCTGTATTGGTTGCGGTCTGTGCGCCAAGACCTGCCCCAACCACATCATCCATATGATCCCCCAGGTCCAGAAGGTCTTTGACCGCTGCTCCAACCCCGGTATGGGCAAGCCGGTCATGGAGGTATGCAAGGCAGGCTGTATCGGCTGCACCAAGTGTTCCAAGGTCTGCCCCCAGGAGGCCATCACCATGGAGGGTAATCTGGCCCATGTGGACTCCGGCAAGTGTACCGGCTGCGGGACCTGTGTGGAAGCCTGTCCCACCAAGTCCATACAGTTCGTTGACTGGAAAAAGGACTGAGCCCTTCCTTCCGACCCTCCGCCCTTCTGCGGCGGAGGGTCTTTTCCACTGTAACCCAAAAGGAGAGAGCCGCCGTGAAAAAGAGAATTTTCGCTCTGCTTCTTGCCGGAGCCATGCTTTGTTCCCTCCCCGCCTGTACCTCTCAGCCTGGTTCTGCCGGGCCGGGAGGTCCCTCCCTGTCTCAGGGCCAATTCCCTCCCGGGGTCTATACCGGCGAGGGGCAGGGCTTTGGCGGTACGATCAAGGTGGAGGTAACCCTGTCCGCTGACCGAATCGAGAAGGTGGAGGTCATTGACCATAAGGAGACAGAGGGGATCGGCTCCAAGGCGGTGGACGCCATCCCCGCCGCCATTGTGGACTCTCAATCCCTTCAGGTGGACGTCATCAGCGGCGCCACCCAGGCCAGCCACGGGATCATGGACGCCGCTACCGCCGCCCTGAAAAGCGCCGGTGTAGATCCCTCCTCCCTCCCTACCTCCCAGGCTACCCCCTCCCCGGAGCCCTCCCCCTCTCCCTCCTCCGTTCCTTCCTCCTCTCCCTTGCCCACGCCCTCCTCCCTTCCCACCGCACCCCCCACCGCCGGTCAGGACCCTCTCTCTCAGGAGCGAGTGCTGGAGGCAGACGTGGTGGTTGTGGGGGCCGGCGGCGCAGGAATGACCGCCGGGATCGCCGCGGCCAGAGCGGGCCGGGACAAAAAGGTCATCATTCTGGAGAAGACCGCTGCCACCGGGGGGAATTCCATTCTCTCCACCGGCGGTATGAATGCCGCCAAGACTGTCTACCAAGACGACAATGGCTGGTTGGAGGCTGCCGGTCTGGAAAAGGCTCTGGCCGCCGCTGGGGAATATCCCCAGCTGACCGGCCTGGCCAATACCGTCCGACAGGAATATGAGGCCTGGGCTCAGGCCGGAAGCAAAGGCTATTTTGACTCTCCCAGCCTCTTCGCCCTGGATACCATGATGGGGGGCAAGGGGAAAAACGACCTGGAACTGGTCTCCACCCTGGTCCGGCAGTCCGCCGGGGCCATCGACTGGCTAGACAGTATCGGCGCCTCTCTCCACAGCGTAGGCGCCTTCGGAGGCGCCTCGGTCCGGCGGATCCACCGCCCCGTCAGCAGCAAGGGCAAGATCATGGACTTGGGCTCCTATCTCATCCCCATTTTGGAACAGGCCTGCATCGATAATGGGGTGGAGATCCTCTTCAACGCTCCCGTCACCCAGCTTCTTACAGAAAACGGAAAAATTACCGGCGTGAAGGCCCAAGGCTATACTGTCCATGCCCAAGCCGTCATTCTTGCCACAGGCGGCTTTGGGGCCGATCTGGAGATGGTCTCCCAGCTTCGGCCCGAACTGAAGGGCTTTGTCACCACCTGCGTCCCCAGCGCTACCGGGGATGGCATCAAAATGGCTCAGGATGTGGGTGCCGCTACAGTAGACATGGCGGAGATCCAGATCCACCCCACGGTAGAGCAAAAGAACGCCGCCCTGATCACCGAGGGGCTCCGGGGCGACGGGGCCATTCTGGTAAATGCCGAGGGACTTCGCTTCTGCGACGAGGTGGGCACCCGGGATGTGGTCTCTGCGGCGGTGCTGGAACAGACCGGCGGCTATGCCTATCTGATCCTGGACCAGCGGATGGCGGACGCCTCCAGCGTTATCGAGGGATATATAAAAAAGGGCTACACCCTTCAAAGCGATACCTACGCAGGCCTAGCCAAAGCCATGGGCATTCCGGAGGAGGCTTTTACCGGGACCATGGAAAAATGGAATACTTCCACCTATAGCGGAAAGGATGAACTCTTTGGGCGGACCAGCTTTTCCGCCGCGCTGGACACCGCTCCCTTCTATGCCATTCAGGTAGCGCCAGGGATCCACCACACCATGGGTGGGCTGAAGATCGATATCAACGCCCGGGTCACGGGAACCACCGGCATTACCATCCCCGGCCTCTTTGCCGCTGGAGAGGTCACAGGGGGCGTTCACGGCGCCAACCGCCTGGGCGGCAATGCCACCGCCGACTTTGTGGTCTTTGGCCGGATCGCGGGAGAGAGCGCCGTGGAATATTTGGAACAGAAATAAACAGGAGGTTTTCCCCATGAACCAGGTCCTTGACGTACTAAAACAGCGCCGTAGCGTCCGCGCCTATCAACCCCGGCAGGTGGACGAGGCTACCCTTCAACTTATTCTGGAGGCCGGTACGTATGCTCCCACCGGTATGGGAAAACAGTCTCCCGTTATGGTAGCAGTGCAGGCTTCGGAGACTGTAGCCCTTTTGTCCCGTCTCAACGCCAACGTGATGGGGACTGATACCGATCCCTTCTACGGCGCGCCCACCGTTGTGGTGGTCCTGGCAGACCCGGAGCGGCCCACTCACGTCTATGATGGCTCTTTGGTCATGGGCAACCTAATGAACGCCGCCTTCTCTCTGGGTGTGGACTCCTGCTGGATCCACCGGGCCAGGGAGGTCTTTGCCCTCCCTGAAGGGAAGGCCCTTCTCCGCCAATGGGGCCTCCCGGAAAATCTGGTAGGCATTGGTCACTGTATTTTGGGCTACCGCAAGGGTGATTTGCCCTCTCCCGCCCCCCGGAAGGGAAAGTATATTACTCTGATCCGGTAAAATCCATAGGGTATCCCCCACAAATATAAAGTTCCAGGAGCCTTATGGCTCCTGGAACTTTATATTTGGATCAAATCGATCTTCGGACAGCTTTTTTCCTTCAAGGGGTTGACGAATCTCAAAAATCTGGTATAATAATTAACGCTGTCCAGCTTAGTTAGCGCCAGCGTTTATAAACTTGC
>CANOHR010000043.1 GCA_947565875.1 uncultured Pseudoflavonifractor sp. | reverse complement strand
CCCCAGGAGTAGGGGATGTCGTTGTCCCGGCGGTACACGTTGGCCCGGGGGTTATCCCAGGAGCGGAACACGGCCCGGATGGCCTCGTAAAGCTGGACCTTGGGGTCGGAGGGGAAGTCCTGCCCCAGCTGCTTCTTGTATTCGGCCTTGAACTCGCCGGCCAGTTCCTTCAGATCGGCGGCGGTCAGGTCGATGTCCAGCTGCACGCCCCGGCGCTCCTTCATCTCGTCGATGAGCTTCTCGAAGTATTTCTTGCCCACCTCCATGACCACGTCGGAGAACATCTGGATAAAGCGGCGGTAGGAGTCATAGACAAAGCGCTCAAACTTGGGGTCGGGGTTGCCCGCGATCATGGCAGCGACCACCTCGTCGTTGAGGCCCAGGTTCAGGATGGTGTCCATCATGCCGGGCATGGACGCCCGGGCGCCGGAGCGGACGGAAACAAGCAGGGGATTCTGAAGGTCGCCGAACTTTTTGCCGTTGAGCGCCTCCATCTTAGCCACGTTCTCCCAGATCTCGGCCATGATCTCGTCGTTGATCTTCCGGCCGTCCTCGTAATACTGGGTGCAGGCCTCGGTGGTGATGGTAAAGCCCTGGGGCACCGGCATACCGATGTTGGTCATCTCGGCCAGGTTGGCGCCCTTGCCGCCCAAAAGCTCCCGCATATCACGGTTGCCCTCGGCAAATGTGTAGACATACTTCTTCGACATAGAATGTCCTCCTTATTCCGCTCTGGTGTATTTTTGTGGCTTCTCGCCTGACAGATATATTTGATTATAAGCATTTTGCCCAAAAAAAGCAAGGAAACTTTTCCTCACCTTCATGTTTTTTCCTTCACAAAGGGGCAAAGCCATCTTGCGGCGGAGCGGGTCATCTCCAGGGAGAAGGCTGACTCGTATTTCCGCTTCCAGAAGGCGGTGAGCCACTCCCGGAAGGTCAGGGGGCCGGACCGCTCCTCAAACAGCATATCCTCAAAGTCCTCCTCCACCATGTCCTCCCAGCCCCCGAAGGTATTTTCATACACCATGTACTTCCGGGGGGAGCGGCGGGGCTTGGGCCGGGCCAGCTGCTGCGCCGTGGGCCGGCCGATGACCAGCATGGCGGCGGGGAAGACGAACTCCGGCAGTCTCAGCAGTTCCCGGACCCGCTCCTCGTTCTCCAAAATGTCCCCGATGTAACAGCTTCCCAACCCCAGGGCCTGGGCCCCCGCCACCACGTTCTGGGCGGCGATCACCGCGTCGGTCATAGCCAGCAGGGCGTCCCCCAGTCCGGGGGCGCGGGGCTCCAGCCCCACCGAGCGGTAGCCCTCCAGCCACTTCTGACAGTCGGCGCAGAAAATGAGGACCACCGGAGCTTTGGCGATAAAGGGCTGGTGGTCGCAAAGCTCTGAGAGTTCCTCCTTCTCCCCCTGGTCGGTAACGTCGATGATGGTATAAAGCTGCTGGCACCCGGCGGTGGGGGCCTGAAAGGCGCACTCCAGAAGAAGGTTCTTCTCCTCCTCCGTAACAGCTTCATCGGTAAACACCCGGACCGACTTCCGGTCAAACAGGCTTTGGATGATCTCATTCATTCCTTGGTCCCTTCCTTTCGTCCCAAAATATAGTCTACGGAAACATGATAAAAATCGGCAAGGGTCATCAAATGGTTCAAAGGAATATCCCTTTTCCCGATTTCATAATTGCTGTAGACCCGCTGGTCGATCCCCAGGATCGCCGCCACTTCTTTTTGTTTCATATCATGGTCCTCACGCAGATCCCGTAATCTTGGCAAAAACATCATTTCATCCCAATTTCATATCATAATTTTAGCTTCGCTTGACAAGGGCAAAGCACGAAAGCCGGACCAGACCCGCGAGTTCTGGACACCCGCCGCTCCTGAAAAGGAGGAGGGAGCCAAAGCGTAGGGGCGATTCATGAATCGCCCGGCAGAATCGCCTGATGGGTTTCATATTGGTCCGACAAAATGCTCTGCTTTCGTAGGGGCGACCTTTATGGTCGCCCGGCCCTTGCTCTTCCAGCAGTATAACAAAGGCGGACCGCTTTTCCCGCGGTCCGCCTTTGGATCTTATCTTAAATTACAGTTCCCACTCCTCCTGGTCGGTGTGGAGCAGTTCGTGGGCCTTGTGGGACAGGGGGGCCTCCATGTAGCTCTTGTAGAGCTCCAGCACCGCCGGGTTCTCGTGGGAGAAGCGGAGGTCGTAGGCCCGGTCCAGAGCGTAAAGCCGCTCTCCCCGCTCGCCCGCCAACTCCTGATCCTCGCAGATGGGCTGTCCGCCGCCCCCGGCGCAGCCGCCGGGACAGGCCATGATCTCTACGAAGTCGTAGGAGACCTCTCCCCGCTTCAGAGCCTCCACCAGCTTCCGGGCGTTGCCAAGGCCGCTGGCTACCGCCACCTTCAACTCCAGTTCTCCAATGCGGAAGGAAGCCTCCTTCCATCCGTCCAGACCCCGGACCTGGGAAAACGCCTCCACGTCGGGGTTGCTGCCGGTCAGTAGGTAGTAGGCGCTTCTGAGGGCCGCCTCCATCACGCCGCCGGTGGCGCCGAAGATGACTCCCGCTCCCGTGGCGGTACCCAGGGGCTGGTCAAACTCCTCCTCGGGAAGGGCGGACACATCCACATGCCGCAAAAGTCTTCCCAGTTCCCGGGTGGTGAGGGCCACGTCCACATCCTTTTGGGCCGCGTCGTTCACCGCCGCCACGTCGCACTCGTACTTCTTGGCGGTACAGGGCATGATGGATACGCAGAAGATCTTCTCCGGCTCCACCCCCAGCAGCTTGGCGTAATAGCTCTTGGCCACCGCGCCGAACATCTGCTGGGGGCTCTTGGCGGTGGAAAGCTTTTCCACCATATCGGGATACTCCATCTTCATAAACCGGACCCAGCCGGGACAGCAGGAGGTAAACATGGGGCCCTTCTTTCCCTCCTTGATGTGTTCGATCAACTCGCTGCCCTCCTCCATAATGGTGAGGTCGGCGGAGAAATCCGTATCGAATACATAGTCCACACCCAGGGACCGGATGGCGGCCACCATCCGCTTCTCGGTTGCCTCTTCGGCGCTTAGACCCACCGCGTCTCCCCAGGCGGCCCGGACTGCGGGAGCCACCTGGACCACCACGATCTTGTCCGGGTCGGCGATGGCCAGGCGCACCTTCTGGGTGTCATCCCTGGCGGTAAGGGCCCCTACGGGACAGTGGGTAATGCACTGGCCGCAGAGGGCACAGTTGACCTCCCGGATACTCTTTCCCCCCGTGACCTCCACCCGGGCGTGTTTGCCCGTGCCTGTCAAAGACCAGACCCCCATGGACTGGACCTTGTCGCACACGTTGACGCACCGGAGGCACTGGATACATTTGGCCCCGTCCCGGATAAGGGGGAAGGTCTTGTCCCAGCGGCTGGAGAAGGGCTTTTTCTCAAAGGGCTCCTCCTGAAGGTTCAGATCCAGGGCCACCCGCTGAAGCTTGCAGCTTCCGTTCCGGACGCAGGTGGTACACTCCACCTTATGCTGGCTGAGGATCAGCTGCACGTTGGTCCGGCGGGCCGCCAGCACCCGGGGAGTGGCGGTGTGGATCACCATACCCTCCTCCGCCGCGGTGGCGCAGGCGGCGCTGAGCCGTTCCTGTCCTTCGATCTCCACCACGCACACCCGACAGGCGCCCACCTCGTTGAGTTCCTTTAAGTAGCACAGGGTGGGAATATCGATGCCGGCCTTTCTGGCGGCCTCCAAAATGGTGGTGCCGGCCTCCACCGTTACGCTCCGTCCGTCAATGGTCAGCTTTACCATTTCTTATCCCTCCCTCCAAGAAACGCGCCCATTCCATGGTGATCGCAGCGCAGGCACCGGGAACACTCCTGGTAAGCCTCCTGCTCGGTCATACAGACCTCCATCAGGGCAAAATCGCCCTTTCTCTCCACGGCGGACCGCTCGGACATATCGATCCGTCCGCAGGGCCCTACCGCAGTCCGGGGGGCGTCCGGAATGGCCACGGGCCGTTCCAGCACATGGTGGAAGCCTAAGTAAGAGTCAATGTTGGCGGCGGCTGTCTTACCCGCCTCCACCGCCCGGATGACGGTGGAGGGGCCGCTGACCGCGTCGCCTCCGGCGAAAACGGCCTCGCTGCCGAAAACGGCACAGCCCGCGTCGCTCTTCAGGTTATTCCGGTTTACGGGCAGTCCCCGCTCGGCAAAGGTGGCGCTGTCCACCACCTGGCCGATGGCGGCCACGATCACGTCGCATTCCAGGCGTACCTCCTCCCGGTCCGCCTTCACCGGACGGGGCCTTCCCCGGTCATAGGCGCCGGGGATCTGAGGCTGGACGATCAGGGCCGCCACGTTCCCCTTGTCGTCCTTCTCCACCCGGACAGGAGCCATCATGGTCACCATCTCACAGCTTTCGGCAATGGCCCCCTCCACCTCCTCGGGAAGGGCGGTCATGTCCTTCTGCCGGCGGCGGTATACACACTTGACCTCCTTCGCCCCCAGCCGCATGGCGGTCCGGGTGCAGTCCATAGCCACGTTGCCGCCGCCGACTACCACCACCCGCTTGCCGCTGAGGTCCAGCTTCTTCTCATCGCCCATGGCCCGCAAAAGCTCTACGGCGGACAGGACGTTCCCCGCGTCCTCTCCCGGCACGCCCAGGCTGTTGGCGGCATGGGCTCCGATGGCGATATAGACCGCGTCGTACTCCTTCCGAAGCCGCTCATACAGCTCTCCGGTAATGGGGGTCTCCAGCTTCGCCTCCACGCCGGTACCCAGTATGGCGTCGATATCCGCGCTGAGATAGCTCTCGGGCAGGCGGTAACGGGGAATGCCGTATCTCATCATGCCCCCCAGCTTCTTGCGCTGTTCAAACACGGTGACCTGATGGCCCATAAGCTGCAAAAAGTAGGCAGCCGTCAGCCCGGAGGGGCCGCCTCCCACCACCGCCACCTTCTTTCCTGTGGAGGGCAAGGGTTCGGGGGTGGGCACCGTCCCGGCGTTGTCGATAGCCATCCGCTTGATCCCCCGAATATTGATGGCGTCGTCCACCATATTCCTCCGGCAGGCGTTCTCGCAGGGATGCTCGCACACCAGGGCGCAGGCCGCGGGGAAGGGGTTGTCATACCGGATGACCTGGACCGCGTCGGCATACCGCTTTTCCTTCACCAGCGCAATATACTCCGGGATATCCACATGGGCAGGACATCCCAGCTTGCAGGGCACCGGCACAAAGGTGGCTGTACAGTGGTTGGACTGAATGTGGGCCAGAAAATCCTCATGGAAGGACTGAAGGCTGTCCAACATGCTGCCCGCCGCCTCATAGCCGATGGGGCAGTCGGCGCTGTCCCGAATGGTCCGGGCCAGCGTTTCCAGCGTCTCCAGGTCCTCCATCTCCCCGTCGCCCTCCAGAATGCGGCCCAGGATCAGGGACATCTGGTTGAGCCCCACCCGGCAGGGGACACATTTGCCGCAGCTTTGGGACGCGCACAGCGTCAGAAAGGCCGCGCTCTGCTCCACCGGGCAGTTGCCCGCCGGAGCCACCGCCCCTCTCCGGGCCAGGTCCGCGTACATACTGCTGACCTTTTGTTCCGCACCGCTGGGTCGTATGATCTCGATCCGGTTCATAGCCATTCCCTCCTTGTCTTAATAGACCTTAATACAATTGTACCATGCCTTTCATCCTTTTTCAAAGGAAAACATGGCCTTTTCTCAAATAAGAAGCAATTCCGACAAAAGCACCACCAGACAGCAGGCCACCGCCACGGGAAACAGCCCCGCCCCCCAAAAAGCCAAAAGGATCCCCACCCCCAAAGCCAGCGCTCCCGCCAAGGGGGTCTGGGTGGCCTCCACAATGGCGGGGAAGGTCATCACCGCCAGGGTAACATAGGGCACATAGTAGAGAAAGGAGCGGATAAACCGGCTTTTGATCTGGCCCCGGATCAGAGTCAGGGGCAGCACCCGGACGGCAAAGCTCACCGCTGACATCACTAAAATATAGACGTAGACATTTCCTCTCATGCCTGCTTTTCCTCCTCTTCCTCCCGAACAGGAAAAAGGGCTGCCGCGCCGCCCGCCAGCAGCAGCGTCAGGACAATGACCCGGGTGCCTCCGGTAAGCCATTCCAGCCCAAAGACCTCCGCCGCCTTTCCCAGAATAAAGCTGCAAAAAAAGCTGAGGATCACCAATGCCCCCACCACCTTGTCCCTTCTGGCCGGAGGAATGATGATAGCAAGAAACATCCCGTATAAGGCCACGCTGAGGGCGCTTACCGCCCGCAAGGGCAGAATATTCCCCGCGATGATCCCCAGAGCCGTACCCGTAGCCCAACTGGGGATGGAAACCAGCATGGCCCCGTACGTATAGGTTGGCTCCGCCGCCCCCGGTCGGGCCATGGTAACGCCGAAGATCTCGTCGGTAATGCCAAAGCCCACCCCGATCCGGTGCCACAGGGAGGTCTCAGGAGCAAACTTCTGGCTCAAGGCGCAGCTCATCAGAAGATACCGGGCATTGGTAATCAAAATGGTCAGCGCCAGTTCCCAGTAAGGGGCCAAATTGGCGATGGCGGTAATCCCCGCGTACTCTCCGGCAGAGGCATGGTTCAGAATACTGATGGCAAATCCCTGAAGAGGGGTAAGCCCCGCGTTCCTTCCCGCGATCCCCAGGGAAAAGGCCACAGCAAAATATCCCATGGCAATGGGGACTCCGTCCCGCATTCCCTCTCCCAATACCCTTCTTTTTTCTATGGTCATGGGTTTCATGCCCCTTTCCGGTCAGGTTTTCTATTAAAAGGCGAACCTCCAGAGACGGCGGTCTCTATGAAGTTTTTTCCATCACGTCCACCACGGTAAGGGTCTCCCCCGTCACGGTAAACCTGACCTCCATCCCGGCGAAGGCCATGCCATAGACCCGCCGGGGATCCTCCTGGTAATGGGGCCTGGGGTCCCAGGCCAGGACCTCCCGGAGCGCCTTCCGTTTTTCCGCCGGGATCCTTTCCTCTATTTCGGGGGATATTTCCACCCTCAGTCCTTTCTCCGGCGCCAGTGCAAAGCCCTCCCTGGCCTCGGGATGACTGTCGGCATAGGGGACATAAGGCTTAATGTCATAGATGGGTGTGCCGTCCATCAGATCCGCCCCCCGCACATGGAGTACCGGCCCCCGGGGCGTTTGAAGTTCGATCTCCTCCAGCCTGACGCAGGAAAGCCCCAGAGAATTGGGCCGAAAAGGGGAACGGGTGGCAAAGACCCCCATACGCGCATTCCCCCCGAGCCGTGGGGGCCTGACTGTGGGGGACCAGTCCTCCTGTCGGGCCTTATGAAAGCCCCATATGAGCCACAGATGGGAAAAACCCTCCAGTCCCCGAAGGGCGTCAGGGTTCCGGTACTCCGGCTCAAAAACCAGGGTAGAGCGCAGTTCCTCCACCAGTCCGCTCTGCCGTGGTATCCCAAACTTGGAGGGAAATTCGCTTTCCATCCGGGCCACGATCTTTAGCCTTGCACTCTCATCCATGGTTTGCCCCCCTTGCTTCCAAAATCATACCATACCCCACCCCCAAACACAAGCCGCCGCCTGATTTCCTCTCCCCTTCTTTTTTCCACAGAAAAACCGCCTGATTCCATTTGGAATCAGGCGGTTCTGGAGCTGCTACCCAGATTTGAACTGGGGACCTCATCCTTACCAACCTGTTGCGGCGGTTCTACCCGCTGGTATATAAGCGTTTCCGCCCCTTTTTGCCCAAAAAGGATGGGGTCTCCGGGCCTCTTGTCTCCATGTGTTCCACCCGCCCGTTTCCCCGTGTGGGTCACGGTGTGGGTCAGGCGGTCAAAAGATACTCTCCCTGAATATGGCCCGAAGAAGATCAGTTATCCCCTGCGCCGACTGGATGGTGGCGATCATCAGCAGGTCGGTGTCCATATCAGAAAAATTGATGTCATATCCGGCGTTGCGGATCAACTGCGTGAGAAAGGCGCGTTGGGTTCGGCCATTCCCCTCCCGGAACGGATGCAGGATATTGGTGGTACAATAGAAGTCTACGATTTCTTCCAC
>CANOHR010000042.1 GCA_947565875.1 uncultured Pseudoflavonifractor sp. | reverse complement strand
ATGGGCCTTTACGCCTTCTCCAGCGGCATCAACCTGATTTTGATCGTCACCATTCTCGTGTTCAACACCCTCGTCAACAAGCTCACCGGAGCCAGTCTGGACGAAGGAATAGGAGGTAACTGATATGCCTGAGATCAGATTAGAGCATGTGACCAAACGCTGGGATAAATTTTACGCAGTGGACGACCTGGATCTGGTCATTGCCGACAATGCCTTTGTGACGCTGTTGGGTCCCTCGGGCTGCGGCAAGACCACCACCCTCCGGATGATCGCCGGACTGGAGACCCCCACCTCCGGCAGGATCACCATCGGAGACCAGGTGGTCTTTGACTCCGCCGCCGGGATCAACATCCCCCCCAACAAGCGGAAGGTGGGCTTCCTCTTCCAGAACTACGCCCTGTGGCCCAATATGACGGTCTATCAGAACATTTCCTTTGGCCTCACCAACGTGAAGGAGGAACTTCCCAAAATAGACCTGGAGGCCCGGAAAACTGCCGCCCTCATCCGGATCCTCCAGAAGCCTGACGACGTGGTAAAGACCATCGGGGAGTGCGTGGACAAGAAGGGCAAGCTGGATGAGAAGAAGGCCCTTATCAAGCTCATCGACCGGTATGAGATCTCTATTTATACTGCAAAAGAACTCATGGGCTATAAGCTTCACGAGTCTATGGAGCCCGCTACGGTAGCCAAAGCAAAGCAGTCCGAACTGGAGAAGGTCCTGGCCGCCGCCCAGCAGAAGTGCCGGAGCGAGGGCTGCGTTTTCGCTGACGACTTTACCTACCTGAAAAACGGGGCTCCCGTTACCAGCGTGCGGAAGCTTTCCAAGGAGGAGATCGACCTTTCCGTTCGCCGGGTGGCGAGGATCGTGAAGATCGGCATGTTCATGGAGCGGTATCCCGCCGAACTTTCCGGCGGCCAGCAGCAGCGGGTAGCCATCGCCCGGACCCTGGCCCCCGAACCCTCGGTCCTCTTTATGGACGAGCCTCTTTCCAACCTGGACGCCAAGCTACGTCTGGAGATGCGCTCCGAGCTTCAGCGGCTCCACCTGGAGACCGGCTCCACCTTCGTCTATGTGACCCACGACCAGATGGAGGCTATGACCCTGGCGACCAAGATCTGCCTCATCGACAACGGCGTCCTTCAGCAGTATGACGCCCCTCTTACCGTCTATGGCCGGCCCAACAACACCTTCGTGGCCGACTTCGTAGGCAATCCCGCCATCAACTTTATGGAGGCTAAGGGTAAGCAGGACGCCGACGGCTCCCTGGCTCTTACCCTCTTTGATGGAGTCCGGGCTACCTATACCCCCAGGGAGAAGCTGTCCCTTGCGGAGTGGTTCAGCGCCGCCGACGCTTCTGACGCCGCCAAAAAGGCTGCCGAGGCGGAGAAGGCCAAACAGAAGGGCAGCGTGGAGAAGGGGAACAAGGATACCCTGTTCCGCTATCACGTAGCCAAGGTGGACGAGGAGGAGGACTTCGGAGACGAGGTGGAACTGACCGACGAGGACTTCGTAGTGGGCGTCCGGCCCGAGTTTCTGCGGATCTCGGAGGACGGGGCGTTGGAGGGGGAGATCTACTCCGCCATGCCCACCGGTATGGAGACCACGGTCAAGGTCCGGGTAGGGGAGTTCCTCCTCACCGGGGTCGTCTTCGGCGGCGTTCTCTACCAGATCGGCCAAAAGGTCCGGCTGGACTTCCGGGGAGAGGACATCGTCCTTTTCAGCCGCAAGAACGGCCGCCTCATTACCCAGGGAAGACTGAGCATCCAATAAAATACCACACAGAAAGAGCCCCCGTAAGCCGGGGGCTCTTTTGTGCCTGGGGGAGGAAAATGAAAAGTTAAAAGTGAAAAAGCGATTAAAAAAAATGGTTGCCTCCGGCGACAACAACTCAAGTAGCTTTTTCACTTTTAACTTCCCCATAAACGCCCCTCTGGACTTTCTGGGGGCTTTTATGTTATGATATTTGAAACCACTTTCGATCCTCACTACTTCAAAAGAGGAGTCCTTCCCATGATAAAACTCATCGCCAGCGATATTGACGGCACTCTGGTCCCCTATGGGGAGCATGACTTGCCCCAGGGCCTCTTTCCTCTGATCCACCGCCTGAAGGCGGCGGGGGTGGTGTTCTGTCCTGCCTCGGGGCGGCAATACCATTCCCTGCGGCAGCTTTTCGCCCCGGTGGCGGAGGACGTATGCTTCCTGTGCGAAAACGGGGCCATCCTCTACGGCCCCGGGGAGGAGGACGCCGCCCCCATCCTGGCGAAGACGGCCATGCCGCAGAGGGAGGCCATGGCGCTGGCCGGAGAGATCCTGGCCCTGCCCGACTGTGAGGTGCTGATATCAGGAGCCAACACCAGCTATGTGTGCGGCTGCCCCCCGGAGTATGTGACTCATCTCCGGGAGGACAAGGGAAACCGGGTGACGGTGCTGGAGGATGTGTCTCAGATCCCCGAGGAGATCCTGAAGGTGTCCGCATACTGTCCCAATGGTACCGACGCCCCCCAGGCCGCGCTTGGCCCCCGCTGGAGCGCGTTGGGTATGGCGGTGGCGGGGCCTGACTGGCTGGACTTTACCCTGGCCGATAAGGGCGTTGGCCTTCGGGGACTCTGTGGGGCGCTGGGGGTAAGGCTGGAGGAGACGGCGGCCTTTGGAGATAACTGGAACGACGCGGCCATGCTGTCCCTGGCGGGGCAGCCCTGGCTCATGGAGGGGGCTCACCCGGAGCTTCTGCGCCGCTTTCCCAGGCATTGCAAGAGCGTTCCGGCCATACTGGAGGAACTGTTGAAGGAGATGGAGGGATGAAGAAGAGGGTATGGGCCCTTTTTTGCCTTCTGTCCCTTCTTTTATGTGCCTGCTCCTCCTCTCCCGACCCTGTTATGGAGGCCCTGACTCCCCCGGAGGAGGATCGGCTGGTGGTCTACACCTCCCACAAGGAGGAGGTGTACGGTCCCATTGTCAAGGAGTTTGAGGAGCGGACGGGCGTATGGGTGGAGGTGGTCACCGGAGGCACCAACGAGCTTTTGGAGCGTATATCCGATGAGAGGGAGGAGCCCCGGTGCGACGTGATGTTTGGCGGAGGCGTGGAGAGCCTTCAGCTTTATGAGGACTGCTTTGAACCCTATACCGGCTCCGGTGCGGCGCTTTTGAAGCCCGGCCTCCGTCCGGAGGGGGATCCTTGGACGCCCTTTTCCTCTCTTCCGGTGGTGCTTATCTACAATACAAGACTGGTTTCCCCCGGAGAGGTGACAAGCTGGGCCGATCTTCTGGACAGCCGCTGGCGGGGGAGGATCGCCTTTGCCGACCCCGCCGTCTCCGGCTCCAGCTATACTGCGGCCATTACCATGCTGTTGTGCCTTTCGGGAGACCTGTGGGATGATCTGGCTGCATTTGAGGAGAATCTGGACGGCAGGATCCTGAAGGATTCAGGGGATGTGGTGACGGAGGTGGACGCGGGCGGCTACGCGATAGGGATCACCTTGGAGGAGACCGCCCTGAAGCGTCAGAGCCAGGGGGCCAACATTGCCATCGTCTACCCGGTTGAGGGGACCAGCACCCTGCCGGACGGGACGGCCCTGGTCATAGGAGCCAGACATGGAGACAATGCCAGAGCCTTTCTGGAGTTTGTCCAGGGCGCCGACGTTCAGACTTTGGTGGTCAGCAGTTTTTCCCGCCGCTCTGTGCGTTCTGATGTGGCGGACCTGGATACCCTGCCGGCGGTGAAGAGCATTGAATATGACGCGCATTGGGCCTCTGGGATCAAGGAGGAATTTCTCTCCCGCTGGGAGGCGGGACGGGGGGAGGGAACGTCATGAGCGGTTTGCCTCTTCGGTCCTCCTTTCAGAAAAAGCTGATGTGGGCTTTTCTTACCGTAGGCGTGATCCCTCTTTTGGTATGTGTCCTTATGATCCTGAACCTTTTTCGCTTCACCCTGGCCAGCAGTGCTGACTCTATTGCCGGGGACCAGCTTTCCGCCATGACCTCCGGTTTTGAAGAACTGTTGACGGCCTGCGGGGAGGTGCTGGAGGACCTGGGGGAGCAGCGGCGGGTGGCGGAGGCCCTTGAGAGCCGGGAGGGGAGAGACACCCGGATCTACAATGCCCTCTATGATACGGCGGCTCCTCTTCTGCGGGACGCCGACTTTTCCCTTTATGACCAGTCCGGCGCTCTTCTCTATACCACAGGAGGCGGCGTCGCGGGAGAGGTCCTTCCGGTAAACTGGGGCCTCCTGGCTGCGGCGGCGGAGCAGGGAGGCGTGGTGTGCCGGGCCGTCTCTCCCTACGATGCCCTTCCACGGGGCCGGATGCAGCTTGCCAGGGCCATATACAGCGGCTCTCAGGTGGTGGGCTATGGGGTAGCGGAGTTGAGTGACGCCCATTTTGCCCAGCTGTTTGGCGGAAAATATACCGCCGACAGTGATGTGCTGGTGCTGGATCCCTTCTGGGATGAGGTATACGCCACTCCTGGCCTTCAGGACGGGAGCCTGCCCCGGCGGCTGCGCTCCTGCCTTTTGGAGGGGCGGAGCCTTTCTGAGATGGAGGCGGATCAGAATTATCATATCCGGCGGGAGGCGGAGAGCGGCTTTGTGGTGGTCCTTCGCCAGTCCCAGCCTTTGGCGGCGTGGGGCACCAGGCTATTCTATCTGGCGGCGGCAGTATCCCTGCTTTTGTGCCTTGCCCTGTGTCTCTATGTCTCCATCCGCTTCAGCCGCCAGATCGTCCGGCCCATCCGCTCCCTTAACGATGCGATGGCGGCGGTGGAGGAGGGGGACCTGGACGTGAGGATGGAGGTTCCCGGTACTGACGAGATCAGTCAGCTTTCCGGGCGCTTCAACCGCATGACCCAGCGGCTGAAGGCCAACCTGGAGGATTCTCTCCGCCAGCAGCAGGAGTTGGGAGATGCCCAGATCCGCATGATGCAGGCCCAGTTGAATCCCCATTTTCTCTACAATACCCTGGATACGGTGAAGTGGCTGGGAAAGATCAACCAGGTGCCCGAGGTGGCGACCATCTCCGCCGACCTGGCGGACATCCTGCGAAGCAGTATTTCCGCTGACGAGTTTGTAACTCTGCGGGAGGAGATGGAACTTCTGGAGCGGTATGTGGAGATCCAGAGGATTCGGTTTCCCGGCAAGTTTGAGTACGAGACCCAGGTTCCGGAGGAGCTTCTGGACGTGTTGGTGCCCAAACTCATGATCCAGCCTTTGGTGGAAAATGCGATCATCCATGGCTTTGAAGACGGAAGTCATGGTCATATCCAGGTATCTGCCCTTCAACGGGGCCAGGAGTTGGTCCTGGACATCCGGGACGATGGCTGCGGCATGTCTCGGGAGAGCATGGAGCGGTTCCAGTCCCGGCAGGAGCCTCGATCGGGCCGCCACTACGGCCTTTACAATGTGGACGCCATCCTGCGGCTCCACTATGGAGCGGAACACGGCATTACCTTTCTGCCTCCGGCGGGGGGGAAGGGGACCCATATTCGGGTGATCCTGCCCATAAGCCGCCGGAAGGAGGGAAAGAAAGCATGAGAAAGGTAGTCGTGGTAGAGGATGAGGACCTGGTCCGCCGGGGGATCGTGCTGGCGGTGGACTGGCAGAGTGTGGACTGCAGGGTGGTAGGTGAGGCGGCCAACGGCGAAGACGGCCTGGAGGTCATCCGCCGGTGCCGCCCCGACATCGTGGTCACCGATATTAAAATGCCCCGGATGGACGGGATCGAAATGCTTCGGAAGCTTCGGGAGGAGGGGAACGAGACGGCGGTCATCCTATTGACGGCCTACTCCGATTTCAGCTATGCCCAGGCGGCGGTAAAGCTGGGGGCGGTGGATTATCTTTTGAAGCCCTTCCACGACGGAGAACTGGAGGAGGCGGTGACCCGGCTGAAAAGCGGCGGGCGGAGCCCCTCCGTCCCCCCGGCGGGGATAGACCTCCTTGCCGGGGCCGGGAGCAAATATGTGGTGGAGGCCCTCCGGTACATTGCGGAACACTACGGCGATCCGGATATGGGGGTAGGCCAGGTGGCGGCCTCCCTGGACCTCAGCGAGAGCCATCTGAGCCACGTTTTCAAGAAGGAGACAGGCAAGTCCCTGGGAAGCTATATCACCGCCTACCGGATCCAGAGGGCTATGGAACTGCTTCAGGACTGCCGAAGTAAAGTCTACGAGGTAGCCGAGCGGGTAGGCTACCGGGACATCACCTACTTCAGCGCCACCTTCAAAAAGCTGACGGGAGTAAACCCGTCGGAATATCAAAAGCAAAGCAGGAACTGAAAAGGACAGCGGCTGTTGGCATATGGTCAACAGCCGCTGTTTTTGCGGGGGACATTAAAATTTATCTTTGGAAGGGGACGCAGTACACCGCTAAATTTTGATTTGTCCCTTAGTTCCCTCTGCCAGAGAAACAAGTTCCGGTTTCCTCCCTATGTATCTGGCAACGGAGCGGAAGCCAAGCTCCTTTACCAACTCGGCCGCCTCCCGGATGCCCTTGCCTACATCCCGGGAAAGGTGGGCGTCGCTGCCCAGAGTAAGGAGTTCTCCGCCGCAGTCTCTGTATAATTCCAGCGTCCAGCGCCAGTCCCTGATGGTCTCCCCCCGGCAGGTGTTGACCTCCAGCCCCCGGCCTGAGTCGATGACCCGGCGGAAGATCCGCCGCAGCTGGGGCTCATACCGCTCCAGAGAGGCTTGCTGACTGTCCCGGCGGTTCATGTACCGGAGGGGGTAGATGACGTGAGCCAACACATCCCAGCAGTCCATACCCACCAGACATTCCATACAGTCAAAGTAGCGGTCCAGAACATAATAGCAGTCCTCATTGGATCTGTAGTTTACATAATAAAAATCTATCCCTCCATCCGCCAGACTCAGATTGTGGACGGAGCCCAGGACAAAGTCCAAACCCGGATGGGATACCAGTTCTCGGCAAAAGTCGGGAAATTCCCAGGCTCCCCCCAACTCCACGCCGGTGCGGATGGCGAGTTTGTCCGAATAGAGGGCCCTGGCCTGAGAAAGCTGCTTTTCCACCGGTTCCCAACGGAAGGACAGGTCGGGCTTCCCCTGGGTGTTCAGCAGGTCGCAGTGGTCGGTCAAGCATAATTCGCTAAGTCCGGCCTCCAGGGCGGCCTGAGCCAGTTCCGTCAGAGGGGCGGAGCCGTCAAAGGAGCAAAGTGAGTGGGTGTGATAGTCCGCTAAAAACATGGGGGGACCTCCTTTAGAAGGGCCAGGATTCGATCCACTTGACCAGAGGCTCGTACCAGGTGGGGATGGTAAGACCTGTGAGGACGGGGTAGAACAGAGCGTATAGCCCCACGCTGAGTCCTGTGAGCCGGAAGAGGGGACGTTTCCACTCCCGGTCCCATTCCGCCAGACCATGGAAGAGATAGCACACAGCGAAGACCAGAAACAGCAGGGAGGGGAAGTAGTGGTATTCAAAGGTGGTGCGCCCCACCAGCATCCAGGGCGCCAGCTGGGCCAGATATCCCACCAGCAGGAAGGCGGCCCGACTGTCATAGCTGCCGGAGAAATGCCGGAGGAGGACGGCGCACAGTCCCAGATAGAGCAGCAGACAAAAGGCTAAAATAAGGCCGTTTTGGGCCAGGACCTCTGGGGCCAGTTCGGGGTCAAAGACCCCGTTGGGGGTCTGCTGGATCTTGTAAATGAGGAGGGCGGAGGTGACGCCTAGCCCCCCCAGAAACGTGCCCTTGGCCCATTTGCACCGGAAGGAGTGGGTGGCCGAGATGAGGATGGCCACCAGCCCTGTCCAGCAGAGGACGGGGTTGGCAAAGGCGGCAAAGCGGGTGGTGACGCCGGGAACGTCGTTGTCCATATAGTAGAGGATAGGCCGGGCGTTGACGATCCACTGGAACCACCAGGAGGAATAGGGGTGGGACTGGGTGACGCCGTTGTGGTAATTGAACATATACCATTGGTTTCCCGCCACAATGTTGAGAAGGTTGTCCTGGGGGATATATTGGGCGTTGAAGCTGCCCTCTCCGCGGAAGGTGAGCTTGCCCAGAACGTTTTGAAAGAGAAGGGAAAAGCCGCTCTGATTGCTGGGGGCAAAAAGTTCCACCTCCAG
>CANOHR010000041.1 GCA_947565875.1 uncultured Pseudoflavonifractor sp. | reverse complement strand
GAAGGGGTGACACTTGGCGCAGACCTCCACACGGATATTCTCCTTGGTAGAGCCGGTCTCAATCACATTGCCACAGGCGCAAGTGATGGTCGTCTGCTTATAATCGGGATGGATTCCTTCCTTCATGCTGGGTTCACCTCTTTCTCGTTCCGGGCTGAAGCGGCGCAGCAAACCTCCACGCCTATAAACGCTAAGATAGGATAGCACAGTTTTGAAGAAAATGCAAGTGTTTTTTCCGGTTTCCGCCCCTACAAAAACCATCCCATGTAGGGGCAGCTATCAGCGCCCGCGCAGGTATGATACCACCCGTTTGTATGGTGTGGCCGCGCAGGGGCGCACATTGTGCGCCCGTCCGGGTGTGGTACCACCTCCCAGCCCGTCATTGCGAGGGGCCAAAGAGCCCGCCAAGGGAGCTTTTGTCTGTTTTCTCTCTACACCTCCACCGCTCTTCCTTCCGAGAAAAACCAGAGGACCCGGCGCTTGACCGGCTTGCCGGTGATCTCCGCCAGGGCTTCGGCGTAGGCTTCCAGCTGAGGAGCATACTCCTTGGCTCTGGTTGAAAGGGCTTCGCCGTAGACATGGTCTGTTTTGAAGTCTACCACGGTAAGGCCCGCCTCCGTCTCGAAGTAGCAGTCCACCACTCCCTGGAGAAGGACCTGTTCTTCCGCTCCGGCCTCTGGATAATACCGCTCCGCCGGGGCCAGGATGGAAAATTTGAACTCCCGGCGAAGAGAGCCTGAGGCCATGGCCTCCCGGCCCAGGTCGGAGGCAAAGAAGGAGCGGACCTTTTCCGGCTCCACCGCCTGGGCCTGCTGGGGCGTGATAAATTTCTCCTCCGTCAGCCGAAGCAGTTCGGCAGCCACCGCCTCCCCACTGCCGCAGCGGTCAAAGTCAATGTACTGCATGACCAGGTGAAGGGCGGTGCCCTTCTCCGTTGGGGTAAGCCCCAGTTTCTCCGAAGCAAACCGGGGCCGGTCAAACCGGGGAGGGCGGGGGGGCTGTGGCGCCTCCTGGGCCGTCTCCTCATCCAGATCCCGTCCCTTGAGTTGGGTGGCGGTAAGCTTGGAGGGCAGGTCCACGTCCCCGGCATGGGGATAGGTCCAGGTAAAATTCCTTAAAAGCGCCTTGGGATCCCGAACCTTCCTCTCTCCCGTTTCCCCGGCGCTCCCGCGCCGTTGGGGAGCCTCCGCGTAGGGGGCGGCGTCCACCCAGCGCAGGTCCCACTTTGGCCCGAATTCCGTACCGGGGGCCACCGGAGGCTGGAAGATCCCGTCCCGATACCCTTCCGCCTCCGGCCTTGCCAGCACAGGAAGCAAGATCCACTGGGCGGGGGACTGACAGTCCAGCAGGGCCTGGGGCTCCACCGGGACCCCAGCCGAGGGCAGCAGCTTTTCTACCTCCCGCCAGCCCCGGGTAAGGGCGCAGGACAGGATCAGCTTTTCCTGGGCCCGTGTCATGGCCACATAGAGAAGACGCAACTCCTCGGCGGCCAACTCGTACTCCATCTTTCGTCCCACCGCCAGCCGGGCCAGGGTGGGATACTCCACCATCCGTTCCAGATCCAGCCGCTTAGGCCCTACCCCCAGCTGGGGATGGAACAGCATGGGCTGGGTCATGTCCGTCTTGTTCAAAAGCCGGGATAAGCCCGAGAGCAATACCACGGGAAACTCCAGGCCCTTGGAACGGTGGATGCTCATGATCCGCACGCCCCCTCCGGCGCTTCCCACTCCGGGAAGAGTCAGGGACCGCCCATCCTCCTCCAGACGGCGGAGGTAGGTCAGAAAGCCAAAGAGCCCCTTATGTCCCGCCGCCTCAAAATCCCGGGCCAACTGGGCCAGCAGGAGAAGGTTGGCCCTCCGGGTCTCCCCCTCGTCCATGGCCCCATAGACCCCCAGCAGATCGGTCCCGTCATAGATCTGCCAGAGAAGGTCGGCGCAGCTTTGGTCCCCTGCCCGGCGGCGAAGATTCCCCAGTTCCGTCAAAAAGTGTTGGACGTCCTCCCCTTCGTCCCGGGTGAGGGCGGTATAAAAGTCCTCCTCCGGGGCTCCGGCCCGGATCTGTGCCAGCCGGTCGGCGGAAAAGCCGTAGACCGCCGAGCGAAGGGCGGCAATAAGGGCCACATCCTGCCGGGGATTGTCTACGATCCGCAGGAGAGACAGGGCCACCTGGATCTCGGTGGCGGCAAAAAAGTCTCCCACCCCGTCCGCCGACCAGGGGATATCCTGTTCCCCCAGGGCCCCGGCGTAATAGTGGAGGACTGAACCTGGAGAGCGGAGAAGGATCACCATATCCTCCGGCCGCACTGGCCGTGTGCCCCCCTCCCCGTCTGAGACAGGAAATCCCTCGTCCAGCAGCCGGCGGAGCCGCTGGGCGGCAAAGCGGGCTTCCAGTTGATCCCGGGGCGTCCGGGGCCCTTCCTCCTCCACCGTAGAGCCGTCCAGAAGGTCCAGTTCCACCCCATAGTCTCCCTCCCCCGCAGGGAAAGTCCCGCCGGGGATCAAAGCCTCAGCGTCGCCGTAGGCCATCTCGCCGAAGGTCTCGCTCATCACCGCCCGAAAAAGGTAATTGACCCCCTCCAGCACCTGAGGTCGGGAGCGGAAGTTCCGGGACAGAAGGACCCGGTGGGGCCCCTCTCCCCCCTCCTCCACAGGGTGGAAGGACTGGTATTTCCGCAGAAAAATGGTGGGGTCGGCCAGACGGAAGCGGTAGATGGACTGCTTCACATCCCCCACCATAAAAAGGTTCCGCCCTCCGTCCGTCAGCGCGGTAAAGAGGGCATTCTGGACGGCGTTGGTATCCTGGTACTCATCCACCATCACCTCCTCATACCGTTCTCCCCAACGGCGGGCCAGATCGGTGGGCGTCCCGTCCTCCCCCACCAGCAGCCGGGCGGTAAGATGCTCCAGATCGGAGAAATCCAACACCCCCCGGCGGCGCTTCAGGGCGGTATAGGCCGTCTCCAGATCCCGCACCAGGGCAAAGAGGCCCCGAATGGCGGGATAGACCGTCTCCATATCCTCCAGGAGTCCGGCAGAGGTATCGCTAAAGAGGGCGGAGAGTTTCTCCAGGCGCTTCTTACACTGGTCCCGGACCGTCTTGATCCGCTCCTTGGCCGCTTCATCCTCTGTGCCTTTGGCCGAACCCAGCCGGGAAAATTCCACCCGGATACGCTCCGCCGCATCGTCCCAACCCTTCCCGGCAGCAGCGGAGAGGTCCCGCAGGGAGTTTGCCGCCGCCTGAAGACTGGGGCCATATGCCTTGGCCAGCACCGCATCCCCCTGGGCCAGTTCCCAAAGCTCCTCCATCCGTCCCGCCCAGTAGTCGGCCTGACGGCGGGCGTCAGAGAGCAAGAGCCTTCCCCAGGGGGTATCCCCCACATCCCGGACGCCCTTCAGGGCAAAGTCCGCCTCCTGCTCCTCCAGCCACCGGGCCGGGTCAGGGTGGCTCTGGATCCGGCTTCGCACATCCAGCACGATGTCCATCAGGCGGCGGTCATCCCGTCCGGCGGACATGGTGTCCACCAGAAGGGCAAAGTCATCCCCCGGCGCGATGGTCTCATATCGCTTGTCCAGCACCTCGTTGAGGGCTTCCCCCATCAGGACCGCAGCCTCGTTTTCATCGCAGAGGCGGAAGTCGTGGTCCAGATCCAGCCGGTGGCCTTCCTCCCGCAGGAATTGGGCGCAGAAAGCGTCGATGGTGGAGATCTGGGCCTTATAGACCAGGGTCGCCTGCCGCCGAAGAGAAGCGTCTCCGGGACGCCTGACCTGCCGGTCGCTGAGTTCCGCCACGATCCGTCCCCGAAGCTCGGCGGCAGCGGCTTTGGTGTAGGTGATCACCAGGAAGCGGTCGATATCCACCCCCTCCTCTACCCGAGTCAGAAGACGCTCTACCAGTACCCGTGTCTTTCCGGAGCCCGCGGCGGCGGATACCAATAATCCTTCCCCCCGGTCATATACCGCGGTATGCTGCTCAGGGGTAAACTGAAAAGGCATGGGCGACGCCTCCTTTCCTGTCAGGCTTTTCTCTCTTACTCTAAGTTCTCCCAAAACTCTTCGCTGTCCACCTTGGGAAGCCAGCGTCTCCGGTCTTTTCCCTCCCGGAACTGGCAGGCGGAGGCATAGTCGCAGTATTGGCAGGCATTCTGCTGGGGCCCCCGCCAGAAGGGGTCGGCAGCGATGTTGCCCGCCGCCAACTCGGCAGCCACCTCCCCCAAGATCCTTCGGGTATGGCGTTCCAGCTTGCCCAGCCGCTCGGCGGTGACCAAAGCCTCCCCCTTGATCCCCCCCTTGCTGAGAACTCGCAAAGGCAGGAACCGGAAGTCCCCGTCGGTATGCTCCATGGCCTCCAGCACATCCGACTCCCCCAGTATCAGTCCCTTCCGGGTAAGCTCTTTATCCACCGCCCTCTGCCGCTCCTCCTCGCTCATGGCCCGGCTCCCGGCCACCAGGGCCTCCCGGGCCGGAAGATAGAGGACCCCCGCAGGGACGATCTCCCTTCCGAACAGTTCTTTCCCCTCTTCCTTCAAGGTAAAGAGGTAAAGCAGCATTTGAAGGCCCAGGCCGTTCTTCACATCGGTGAGGTCAAAGGACTTTCGGCCCGTCTTATAATCTACCACCCGGAGATAGAGCCTGCCGTCTTTCTCCCAGCCATCCACCCGGTCCACAAAGCCGGAGACCGACACGGTGACTCCGTCCGCCTCCAGTTCCACCGGAGGCAGAGGGCCGTCCCTTCCGCCAAAGCCCAGCTCGAAGGCCAAGGGGGCAAAGTCGGACCGGGAAAGCTCCTGACAGACGTTTTCCACCACCGCATAGACTGACTTTTCCAACCGCCGGAAGAGATAGCGGAACCGGGGGGTCTCTCCCGCCAGGCCGCCAAGCTCCTCCTCCACATACCTCTTGACGACCTGGGCCACCTGCTGCCGGGTGGGGATCTCCTTGTCCTGCCGCTGCTGAAGGATATGCTCCAGCACATAATGGACAAAGGTGCCGTATTCGGGAGCCTGGAAGCCCGCCGCCTTTCGGGGCTTGGCCTTCAGGCCGTACTGCATAAAATAGGAAAAGTGGCAGGACTTATATTTATCCATCCGGGAGGCGGACATGGGTACCCTTCTTCCGTAGAGAGCCTCCACCGTAGGCCGGGTCAGACTTCCCCGTTCCAGAGTAGCCGCCCTCTCCATCCGCTCCACCAGGGGGGCAAAGGCGGGGAGGTTCTTCAAGGCCTCCGCCACCGCGGGATCCTTTCCCGCCGCCTCCAGAGCAGGCCGGGGGGCTATATAGCGGAACTCCTCCCCCAAGCTTCTTTCGTCCAGAACCGGAAGTTCCGGGAAGAGGGTACGCAGCCGCTTGACCAGCAGGGAAGGACGCCGCTCCTCCCCCGCCGTTCCCGCTCCGGGATAGCTGACGATCAGCCTCTCCGCCGGAAGGGTGCAGGTCTCATAGAGGATGGTCAATTCCCGCCACAGCTTGTCGGTAAGCCGGGGAGCGCTCTCCAGACCCAGAGAGGCCAGCAAGGCCCGGTCCTCGTCCCCCAACAGCCCCGGAGAGGGGACTGCGGCGGGGATCTGACTGTCGTCAGCGCCCAATATATAGACTACCTTACAGTGCTTGTGGGCCAACCGGGGCATTTCCCCTGCCGTCACCCGGTCCAAAGACACGGGGATGGCTCCCACCTGATACTGGCTCAACACCAGCCGGAAGAGCCGGGAAAACTCCTCCCAGTCCATAGGGGTATCCCCCAGAAGGGCGGCGCACTGTTCCAGGGTAGAGCAAAGGATCTGCCAAAGCTGCTCATACTCGGCTGCCAGGACCATATCCCCCGTCTCCCGCAGCTCTCCGGCACGCTGGATCAGACGGCCCGGAAGGCCGATCTCTTCCAAAAAGGCATAGAGGGTCAGGGAAAGCCCCGACCCCGTTTTTTCCGGGGCTAAGCGCAGCTTCTCTAAAGGCGCCACAAGGTCTCTTCGCAGCTGATCCAGGGCCGCCACCATAGCTTTGTCCGCCCCGCTCCAGGTAAGGCCATAGCCTCCGGGATGCTTGTCCCACGGTTTTTTCTGGGTCCAGGCATTTCCCCGAAGCTCCCATTTGAGGGCATAGTTTTCCAGCCGGTCCACATCCTCCAGTTCTACCCCGGTGAGACCGGTCTTCAGGTAGCGGAACAGATCCTCGTACCGGTACTCCCCTGCCGCCGTGTCCACCGCGGCGGTGACCAGAGCCAGGATAGGCTTTTGCAGCACATCGTCCATCCGGGCCAGGAATACAGGGACCCCATACCGTGGAAAAATCAGGGAAATGAGGGGGCCGTATGTCTCCATGCTTCGGGCTGTCACCGCCAGGTCCCTCCAGCGGTAGCCCTCCTCCCGGCAAAGGCGGGATAGTTCCGCCGCCGAACGCTCCACCTCGGACCAGGGGGATACCGCCCGGTAAAGTTCCACTCCAGCGGGGGTTCCTGCATAGGGAACGGGAACAGCCTCAAAAAGCTTCTTCTCGATCCGCTCGATCCCCTCCGCTGCCGGGGATCTGACTGTCCGAACCTCCACCTGGGACTCCATCCCCGCCTTTTGAGCCAGGGTCAGGAGCTTGTGGGCCGTCCGGCGGGCGGGAGCGAACACATCCTCCTCCCCCCCCTCCAGTCTGTCGCAGGTGAGGGCCACCGTCACCGAGGCAGCCTGTTCCAAAAGCCGCTCCAGCACCAGCCGCTCCTGAGCGGTAAAGTCGGTAAAACCGTCCAGGTAGATATCCCGGCCCTGGGCCCAGGGGCAGGTCTCCAGCATCCGGGCCAGCTTGGTCAGCCTGTCCCTGGGGTCGGCCCCCTGCCTCTGGCAAAAAGCATCGTAGGCCCCACAGATCAGGGACAGGTCAAAAAATTTGTCCCCCGCCTCTCCCCCCACATTCTCCGCCGCCTCCAGCAGCTTTTCCGGGGAGATGGCGGCAGATTTACACTCGTCCACCG
The DNA here is from genome assembly GCA_947565875.1 of uncultured Pseudoflavonifractor sp. Taxonomy (GTDB): domain Bacteria; phylum Bacillota; class Clostridia; order Oscillospirales; family Oscillospiraceae; genus Vermiculatibacterium. Next base: position 1,150 of record CANOHR010000041.1, on the reverse strand, counting down.
TGGCGGCAAGCTGGGAGAGGAATTCCGGCCTCCGGGAGGGCCGGGCATAGACCTTCAGCTGCCCGGCTACGGACCGAAGGGCAACATCCATCAGCAGCAGCCTTCCCCCGGCGTCCAGGGTAGGCTCCGCCAGCCCCCCCGCCATGGAAAAGACCCGGCTTGCCAGGCGGGTGAAGGACAGTACCTCCGCGTGGAGGCTCACCGTATTGCCCGCCGCCGCGCACAGCCGCCGCTCACAGTTGTGGGAGTGCTGCTCCGGCACGATCAAAAGCTGGGGCCGCTCCCCTGCCTGGGCCGCCATGGTCTTTAATATGGCGGTGGTCTTTCCGGTACAGGAGCGGCCCAGCATAAGCTTCAGCATCGATAAACCTCCTTTCCTTTTTTATGGGGGAATAAATGAAAATTTATCGGTGATTTCATACCTGTAGGGGCACATCATTTTAACCGTGCTATTTCATACCCGGTAACGGGGCGGGCGGATGATATCCGCCCCTACAAAAACCATCCCGCCCCATGTAGGGGCGGCTATCAGCCGCCCACCAGTGTCCGGCGAAGCCGGACTATTTTAATGAGTCGCCTCCGGCAACAACAATACAAAATAGCTTTTAGCTTTTTAACTTTTCATTTGTCCGCCCTCACTCGCACTCCCAGAAAAACACGCTGTAGGGAGGCAGCTCGCTGCCGCCGCCAAAGTCGTGTTCCTGTCCGGTGATCAGGTCCACCGCCCGGCCACACTGGGCGTCAAAATGGGCCACATAGGGCTCCGAGTCGGCGTTTATCGCCACCAACACCCGCTGGTGTTCGCTCCGGCGCTGGAATATAGTCTGCTTGTTGGTGAGGACCAGATCCTGGAAGTCGCCCCAGCACAGGGCCTCGCTCTCCCGGTGGGCCTTAACCATGGCGGCGATGGTATCGGTGAGGGCGTTCCACTCCGGCCCTTCAAAGGAGGGCCGGAGGGCGGCGTCCCCCTGGCTTTTGTCCGCCTTGGTCCCCCACTCGCTGCCATAGTAGATACACGGTATACCCGGCATCCCGAAGATCATGCCGTAGAGAAGCGGCAGATGGTTTTCGTTCTGAAGGACGCTGGCAGCCCGGGTCACGTCATGGTTGTCTCCAAAGCACATCAGATGTTTTCCCTTGTAGAGGGTCC
>CANOHR010000040.1 GCA_947565875.1 uncultured Pseudoflavonifractor sp. | reverse complement strand
ACCGAGAAGAAGCCCTACGTCACCTACGGCGGCGCCAACAACGGCTGGGGCATGGTCTCCGGCTACCTCTGCGGTAAGGAGATCGCGGAGAAGCTGGGCAAGTAAGCTGCCCCGGCGTTACAGCACAAAATCCAACAAGGGACCCGCTTCTCACGAGGAAGCGGGTCCCTTGTTGGGTTTTGGAAAGGGCGGTAAATGAAAATCTATAGGTGAATGTAGACGGGCCGGTTTAGAACCGGCCCCTACGCACAGGTGCATTGGGTGGTTTTCATAGGGGCGGGTTCCATCGGACAACCGTTAGCGGCTTTGCCGCTTTACGGGTGTCACATACCCGTAGGGGTAAACCCGCCCGCGCAGGCATGGAACCACCGATAAATTTTAATTTACCTAAGTGTTCCCTGATCCCTCAGCAGTGCCTGTCCCCGCTCCAACAGCTTTGTATAGACCTCATCCATCTGCCATTCCTGTGTCAATTCCAGAAGCTTGTCCGCCGGCAGCCAGGCTACCTTGGTGTTTTCCCCCTCCCGGGGGGCCAAAGGACCATCCCGGTCGGCGGTAAGGAGATAGGATACATTCAGGTGTTGATGGGCGCAGACATATTTCCCCCGCTTTACATGGCCCCAGACTGGCAGGATCTCCACCGAGGCGATGGCAGAGGAGAGGGGTGCGATGTGCCCAGCCCCCGTCTCCTCCCGGGCTTCCCGCAGGGCCACCGAAAGAAGGTCTTTCTCTCCATCGGCGTGACCTCCTGTCCAGGCCCACACCTGGTAGATATTGTGGTGGGCCATCAGGACCCATCTTCCGTCCCGGCTGAGGATAAAGCCTGAGGCGGTCATGTGGGCGATCGGGTTTTCCCGGGTCAGGATAGTATCAGGAAAAAGGTTTACATAATCTAGAATCTGTCTCTGATCGGTAGCCTCCGCCATGGTACGGGGGACAAAGCTACGGATCTCGTCGATATACAAATCCACTACCTCCTAAAAAAGTTGTGGTCATATGGAAAGGGACTTTACCAGTCGGTTTAGCCGCCCGGCGCCGCTTGACGCCGGGAAGCGCCACACTTGTCCCGGTGTTGTGCCTATGCTCTTTCGTAGGTCACATATTGAAAGGCCGTCTCCTCTTTATCCGGGGGTTCCTCCTCTGCTGCGATCCGCCAGGCCGGGTCTCTGTCCAGATCGGGGAACCAGCGATCGGCGGAAAAACTCTGGAAAATCTTGGTGACATAGACGGTATCGCAGTGATCCAGGAGGGAGAGGAAGACCCTCTCCCCGCCAATGACAAAGCTGTCCTCCGGGGCTTGGACTAGAAGAGACGCTATGTCGTGGTAGACCTCCGTCCCCTCGATCTGAAGAGAGGCGGTCCGGGAGAGGATCAGGTTCCTCCGCCCCTTCAGGGGTCGTCCGCCGGGAAGGGTAGACAGGGTTTTTCGGCCCAGGATCACGGGGTGCCCCATAGTCAGTTCTTTAAACCGTTTCAGGTCGGCGGAAATATGGCAAAGCTGGTTGCCGTCCTTCCCGATAGCCCAGTTCTGATCCACCGCGACAATGGCTTTCATTATGCTTGCTTCCCTTCCGCTTTTGCTGCTTTCTATCATAGCAGACCGGCTTCAGGGTTGCAAGGGGAGGAAATATAAAACCCCGGCAGCTCTGCGAAGCCGCCGGGGTAACTTATAAAAAATCAATCCACCGGGCCAAAATCGCTGAAGGGGAGCATGACGCACACTACCCGGCCCAGCACATACCGCCGGTCCACGGTGCCAAGGGCCTCATGGCGGCTGTCGGAGGAGTTGTTGCGGTTGTCGCCCAGGACATAGATAGAGCCTTCAGGCACCGTCACGTCCAGCACATTCATCTCAAGGCCGTAGCGGTCTACCATGATCTCATTAATATAGGGTTCATCCAGGGCCACTCCGTCCACATAGACTGAGGAGGTGGAGTAGTCCACCTGGACATGCTGCCCCCCCACGGCAATGACCCGCTTGACAATAGGGGCGGTATCCTGAGGAGGGGGAGGAAAGCCGGGCTTCCGAAGGACCACCACATCTCCCTGCTTGGGGGTGTAGCCCAAAGACTGCAAAAGGAGCAAGTCTCCGTCGTGAAGAGTGGGCACCATGGAGGAACCTACCACCCCAATGACCCGGCCCACCAGGGTACACACCAGAATGAGGCCGATAAGGACCATCACCAGAGCCTGGGTCCAATAGTAAAGATCCAGCTTATAAGAGCCCCTCTCCTGGTCGGGAACTTTTTTGGGCTCCTGTGCCCCGCCGGAAAGGACGGTTTCGTCAGACATGGGATCAACTCCAATCAAGGGGGCGATACCCCTTGGGTCATTATAGCCCAAAACAGGAAAAAAAGCAACCAGAAGCCCATTTATCCTTCGAGAATGACAGCCGGTTTTCCCCGGAGCAGGTCCTTCTCCCGGCGATGGCAAGAGAAGAGAAGGATCTGGCGTTTTTTTGCCATTTCCAGAAGGCACTGAAGGGCCAGTCCGGCCCGGTCATCGTCAAAGGCGTCCAAGGTGTCGTCCAGCAGGATAGGACAGGGCTCTGCCTGGGGCAGGGCTAACTCGCACATGGCCAGTCTGGCAGCCAGGTAGAGTTGTTGGGCGGCTCCTCCGGAAAGGGAAAGATCCTGCCGGGAGGCGGGCTCTCCGCTTTCCTGGGCCAGGGCTTGGAATTGGCGGGTGAGGGAGGCTCTGTCATACTTTCCCCCGGTGAGAGCGGCAAGATACTCCCCCGCCTTCTGGTTGACCGCGGGGGAGAAGCGTTCCCGGAGGAGGGAGTCGGCGTTTTTCAGGCTTTCCATGGCTGCGGTGATGGCCTCATATTCCCCCCGGCGCAGGTCCAGCTGTTCCAGAAGGCGGCTCCGACGGGCCTCCAGTTCCGCCGGATCCCCCAGGGACCGCAGTTCCCCCTGAAGCTGGGCGGCGGTATCGCCGGCGCGGCGCAGATCCTCATTTACCGCCCCAAGCTGGGCGGAAAGCCCCTCCGGATCCCCCTGAAGGATCGGGAAGGGAAGGTTTTCACTCTCCCCGGCGGCGGGGGAGGGAAGGGCAGAGAGCAGCTTTTGGGCGTGCTGCGCCCTGGCCTTGGCAAGGCCATACCGTTCTCCCTGCTGTAAAGCGCGGGAGAGGGCGGCGGAGACGCCGAAAAGGTCGGTGACCTCCGGTGCAAAGGGGTGGACAAAGTTGAGAAGCTGGGCGGTCAATTCCTCCTTTTGAGCGGCGAGTTTGTCCCGCTCCATCTCCAAAGCCTGGAGTTCCCGGCGGCTTTCCTGGGCGGCGGAGCATTTCTCCTGGTAGGCGGAACTCCGGGCCGGAATATCCCCAGGAGTTTGAGCGTCATAATGGGTAAGAAGGGCGGAAAGCTTCTTTTTTTGCCTGAGGTGGAAAAAAAGAAGAGGCAGGATGACCAGAAGGGCCGCTCCCCACAAAATGGGAAGGGAAAGGACCAGAGCACTCCACCAGGGAAAGGAGGTGGCCGGATCCTGGGGGCGGAGCCAGGCCCAGGCGGTAAGGCAGATGGAGGCCAAAAGGGGAAGGAAAAGCAAAAGCAGGGGGGAGCGTCCTTTCCGGGTTTTCCGTTCCAACTCCAGGGCAAGGTCCTGGTCCCGCTGTCCCCTGGCGGCGGCCTGGGCAGCGTCCAGGTTTCCGAAAAGAGGGTCGCTCCGGACAGCCTTCTGGGCCTCCTCCGCCTGCCGCTCTGCCTCCGGGATCGCCTTCAGGGTCATTTTCAGGTTGGCGGTAAGGGTATTCAGATAGGCAAGATCTCCCTGGGCCTGACGCAGGGCCTCGGTGGGAGGAAGGGCCTGAGCGGTTCTTTCAATGGCCTCCAGCTGGGCGAGGGCCCCTTGATAGTCCTCCTGAGCCTCTTTACGCTTTTCGGCCTGTTGGGCCTGGGCGGCGGCGGCCAGGGAGCGAAGCTGGGACCCCAGCCGGGCCTTTTGGGCCTCCAGCCGTTCCGTCTCCAGTTGGGCCTCCTGGGCCCGGCGGAGCAGGTCCCCCTGCCGTTCCAGAGAATCCTCCACGGTGGAAAGCTCTCCCTCCAACTCAGGGATAAGGCCCACACGGCTATTGACCCTTCGGCGGTTGAGCCAGTCCTTCAGACGCCGCTCCACCAGGGAGTAGGATACGTCCTCCTCCCCCGAGGTGGCGAGAGCCGCCACCCGCTTTTCCAGATCGGCGCTGGGGGAGAGGGAGATCTGCCCCTGTCCCACAAAGGTGGTGCGCTCAAATACCTCCCGGGAAACTCCCAGCAAAATTTCTCCGCAATTTTCGGCGGTAAGCCCCTCGACGGCTTCCCCGGTGGCGGTCCAGAAAGCAGAGAAGGTTCCCCAGGCCGTAGAACCCTTGGGCCCCCGGTAAAGGGTCAGGTCCCGTCCCTGCCACTCCAGGACCAGGGTGCCTTCCATAGCTGCCCCGGACCAGGGCTGGTAGCGGTTTTTCTCCGCCAGATATCCTGCCTTGTCCCGGTCTCTGGCCGGGAAACCGTAGAGCATGGCGCGGAGGAAGGCGCACCAGGTGGATTTGCCGGATTCGTTGGAGGCCAGGATCAGAGTGAATCCAGGACCGGGACGGAGGACCGCTTTCTGAAGCGTTCCGAAGGTGGCGGTCATCTCAAGGATCTTCATGGCGTATCCTCCCCATTTTCCAGGGCGGTAAGGCCAAAGCGGACCGCCTTTTCCAGAATAGCCCTCTCCTCGCCTTCCGCGATCTCCATCCGGCGGCGCATATCCCGGAGAAAAAGACCGGTGAGGCTGTCCTCTCCCTCTCGGCTCCAGAGGTCCCGGGGGACCCGTGTGTGATCCCGAAGGGTCAGCGCCCAGCGGCGGGAGGAGGCGGAGCGCTGAAGGGTGGGAAGGTCCACCCGGTCCGACTCCCCTGTGAGGATAAGCCGGCAGATATCGTCGGCGCTCCCCTGGGCCAGGGCGTCGGAGACCGCCTGACGGGGGTCCTTCCCCGTCAGGTCGCACTCCAGTATCTCATACCGGCGGCTGCACAGGGGAAGAAACTCCGCTGTAACGGTGCTTTCGTCGTCGATGGTGATCCACAGCGCTCCCTTGTCCCCCGTTTCATCAAACCCCCGGCCTTCGGCGCAGCCGGGGTAGGCCCAGAAGGTATCCCCCTCCCGCTGGAGGCCGCTGTAGGTGTGGATATGGCCCAGGGCCAGATAGGTAAGGCCGCTTTGGGCGATCTCCCTTCGGGAAAGGGAGCCGTAGCGGCCTGTCCCCTCCACATCGGCATGGAGGACCATGACAGAGGGCTTTCCCGTCTCCGGGGCATAGGCTCCGGTCAGAGGGGAGCTGTCCCGGAAGGGGGCGGTAAAGGCGGCGCCGTAAAGGGTCATTTGGGGAAGGTCCACCATCTGGACGGCGCTTTCCCGGAAAATGAGGACGTTTTTGGGCCAGAAGGGGGCGGCATAAAGGCTTCCCGGTCCATAAAAGTCATGGTTGCCCGGAGCAATGGCCACTGGGGCGGGGATCCGCCCCAGTGCGGCGGCTAAGGCCTGAGCGGTCTCCCGGTAGGTCTGGGCGGAGTCCAGCAGATCTCCGGCCAGGACCACCAGGTCGGCCCCCCGCTCGATGGCGGTATCGGCCAGCTTATCCAGCAAAAGCCGCTGTTCCTCTCGCCGCTGCCGGGCCTCTGCCGCCGTCAGGGCGGCAAAGGGGGCGTCCAGATGGAGATCGGCGGCATGGAGTATGTGAAGCATGGCGGAGAACCTCCTTTCAGGAGTGTAGGGCGCGGCATCCTTGACGCGCCGCAGGACAAGAGAATATGGGGGATGGCGTGTCAGGGATGCCGCGCCCTACATAGGTCAATCTGCTATATCCACCCGCTCTGCCGAAACGCACTTCTTTGTTTCGGAGTCAATGACAAAGAGAACGGCGTTCAGCTTGCAAGGGCCGGAAGCCTCCTCATACCGCTGAGGGAGGCCGCCCAGGAAGAGATTGACCGACTGTTCCGGCCGGATTCCCAGCACCGACCGGGCAGGGCCCGTCATGCCCAGGTCGGTGACAAAGCCTGTCCCCTCCGGCAAGACTTGACAGTCCGCCGTAGGCACATGGGTGTGGGTCCCCCACACCGCCTGGACCCGTCCATCCAGATAGTACCCCATGGCCCCCTTCTCACTGGTGGCCTCGGCGTGAAAGTCCACCACCACGATGTCAGCGTCAGCCTCCTTCAGAATGTTGTCGGCGACGGTGAAGGGGCTATCGTTGTGGGGAGGCAACTCCAGCCGTCCGATGAGGTTCATGACGGCGATCCGCAGTCCCCGGGGGCCGGGATAGACCCCGTAGCCCCGGCCGGGAAGGTGTTTGGGGTAGTTGGCGGGCCGGAGGATATAGGGGCACTCCTCCAGAAAGTCTTTGATTTGTAAGCGGTTCCAGGTGTGGTTTCCCAGGGTGACAACGTCCGCCCCGGCGTCCAGAATGGCCTGGGCCTGACGGGGAGTCACCCCCACCCCCGAGGCGTTTTCCCCGTTGACTACGGTAAAGTCTACGCTGTGGAGTTTTTTCAGGGAGCGGAGGTGGCGTTCCAGAAACGCCAGCCCGCCCTCTCCCACCACGTCGCCCACGGCGAGAAGATGAAGAAGCATAGGGATCATCCTTTCTGATAGGTATTATACGGTATTTTCCCCCAAAAGGCAATGTTACCCTTTGTTCCCGGACTGTAAATAAACCGTAAGGACTCTTGGGAGAGGGAGAGGTATAATGTATTTGTAGGGGCGCACATTGTGCGCCCGTAAGACGGGAAAAAGCGTTCCTGCACAGGGAGGAATGCTCGATGAAGCGATATATTGCGATTATGCTGGCGTTGCTGTTGTTGGCGGGGTGCAAGGCGGAGGTGGGCGCTCCGGGGGCGGCCTACCCCACAGAGGCCAGGTCATCCTGTTCCACAGCGGAAGCGATCCCACCTGTAGAGAGTGTGGGGCCTGACCACCCGGCAGGTCCGGAGCCCCCGGAGCCCTTTCCCGCCTCCAACCTGGGCCTGACCCCCGCCTCGGAGCCGGACTGGGAGGGGATACTGGTTGAATTGCAGCCGGAGGATATTCTGCGGATACGCTCTGATCTTATGGACCAGACCCTTTCGCCGGAGGAACTGGCCCCTCTGGTCCGGGAAGCCATGGGCCATCCGGTGGAGTACCGGGTGAAGGAAAACGGGGACGACCAGATCTGGAGCCTGCACCTCACCCTGAGGGTAGGGGGAGACTGGCGGGATGGGGAGACCACCCTATACGCCGGACTGGAGGAGGATCTGGTGGGGATCTCCTTACCAGACAAATTTTTCTGGGTGGAGGATGCAGCTCTCTATCGGCCGGTCCGCACCAGCATGGACACGCCTCCGGACATTGACCAGGCGGCCTATGAGGACTACGGAGATTTCATCCGGGCCCACTATGACCGGGATATGGCCCAGCGCAATCAGCAGGCGGAGGAGGGGCTTCCCGGGGACCCGGGCTGGACCGCCTCGGGCTGGGAACTCCACGTCCTCCGCCTGGCGGCGGAGCGGGAGGACCTGGGGGTCTGGGTTTACGACCTGCGTGCCGTAAACTATGTGGACCCGCTGGAGTTGGCTCCCTACCGGGTGGCTGGGGGCGCCTATGTGGACAGCCGCTTGGCCATCCACGGCTGGGACTGGAAGTACACCTACCTGGCGGTGGTGGACGGAGAGACTGTGGGGGTGTTCTATCTCACCGAGGAGTTGGATATGGACCAATTCACTACCCGGCAGGAGTTTCTGGACATGGTGGCGGAGGAAAGCGTGGCGGGGGGATAAAATTGTAAATATTTTTTGAACCCACTTGAAATTTATAGTCCTAAGGATTATTATAGGGTTAGCACTCGGAAAGAATGAGTGCTAACCCTGCGTTTTTCGGGCGGGTTTGAAACCCGCCCCTACATGTGGCAGGGTCTTTGTAGGGGCGGGTCCATGACCCGCCCGCATTTCCCGTGTTGATAAAAATTGTGATATACGGAGGCGCACACAAGATGGCAAAGAAGCAATTCAAGGCGGAGTCCAAGCGGCTGTTGGATCTGATGATCAACTCCATCTATACCCACAAGGAGATCTTTCTCCGGGAGCTGCTGTCCAACGCCAGCGACGCGGTGG
>CANOHR010000039.1 GCA_947565875.1 uncultured Pseudoflavonifractor sp. | reverse complement strand
CCGTCCACCGTCATCTCCCCCAGCTGGTTGTCATAGGGGTCGTTGCGGTAGCAGGGGTCGGGAGGGGTAAGGGGGGCCTGGAAGACCGAATTTGCAACCATGCGGCAGGGGTCCAGATTGCCGAAGTAGTGCTTCCGGCGGCTTATCTCTCCGTTCCTCCGGGCTCCGGAGCCAAAGGAGGGGTCGGCGTAGAGCCAGCCGTAGGGTGCTACATAGAACATGGCCCAGTCGTGGGCCCCCGCGTCGTCGGGCTTGGCGGAAAGGCCGCTCTGCCACCGGGCGGGGACTCCGGCAATGCGGCACAGAGTAATGAACAGAAGAGCCATGACTCCGCAGTCCCCCCGCAGCTCCTTGGCACAGGAGTCGGCGATGTTGTCCAGCAGCACATAGGCGGGCTGGTAACGGTAATCCACATTTTCTGTCACATAGTCGTAGATGGCTCCCGCCTTCTCCACCGGAGTTTTGCAGTCTTTGGTAATGCGGGCGGTCAACTCCCGCAGATAGGGAGTAAAGGCAATGTGGGGAAGTTCCTCCTGGGTGTCGAAGGTGGGCTGGACATCGTCGCATTTTAGTGTAAAGGGATCCACATATACGGCCCTGTGCTTATAGCGGTAAATGACCTCAAAGCTGTCCCGCTCACCGCTTTCCCAGCAGATGGTCCGGGCGGGGGAGTCCGGGGGGGCCAGGGTATAGCCGGGGGTGGCGGACAGGATCTCGATCTCGCTTTGCTGGGGGCAATCGGCGGGGATGGGAAGCCAGGCCTGGACCTTCCTCCCGGCGGAGGGAGAAGAAGCCTTGATGGAGGCCTTCAGGGTAAGGACCGCTGTCAGCGCCCCCGCCTTCTCCATGCGGGAGAGCATTTCATCCCGCTGGGTGTGGTCCTCCGGCTCCACCTTCAGGCCGGGAGCCTCCTTTTCGGCATAGAGCCGCACGCAGCTGAGGAACCGGTCATGGTATTGAGCGCGGCCGTTTACATACCGCCAATCAATGCGGCGGTGGTCCACCAGGGTATCGAACTGCTCTTCGGTAAACTCCGGCCACTCCTCCCGCACTTGGGCAAGTGCCTCCTCTTTGGTATAGGGGTAATTGGCTTCCAGCCGAAGGAGGCGGGCGCGCTCCGCCCGGAGCCGGGGGGCCGGTTCGGGTTGCTCCCCGGCGGAGAGATAGCCCTCGATAAGGCGTAAAGCTCCGGCTATGTCACCTGCCTTCACCCGCCGGTCCACATCGGCGGGGAGGGCGTCCATCAAATGGCGGAAATCATCATTTTGGTTCATATTCCTGTCCCTCTTTCTGAAGAAAGAAATGTGGCCCCTGGGCCTGCCGGGTCGTCAGGCCCCACAAAAAGGGGCCGGGAAAGATCTTTACTCCTCTTCCTTGGCGGTGACCTTGATATTCAACTCCTCCAGCTGGGCGTCGGTGACAAAGGAGGGGGCGTCCATCATCAGGTCCTGGGCGTTCTTGTTCATGGGGAAGGGGATGATTTCCCGAATGGAGTCCTCTCCCGCCAGGAGCATGACCATCCGGTCTACGCCGGGGGCAATGCCCGCGTGGGGGGGCGCGCCATAGGTAAAGGCGTTATACATGGCGGGGAACTTGGCCTTCACGTCCTCCTCCCCCAGGCCCACCAGGCGGAAGGCCTCCACCATGATCTCGGGATCGTGGTTCCGCACGGCGCCGGAGGAAAGTTCGATCCCATTACACACCAGGTCATACTGGTCGGCGGTGATGGAGAGGGGGTCGATCTCCCCGGCAGCGGCCTTTTTCAGAGCCTCGGAGCCGCCGGCAGGCATGGAGAAGGGGTTGTGGCAGAACTCCAGCGCCCCCGACTCCTCCCCGATCTCGTACATGGGGAAGTCCACGATCCAGCAGAAGGCGTACTGCTCCTTCTTCATATGGTTGGGGCAGAAGGCACCCAGCATCTTTACCAGGACGCCCGCCGTCTTCTGGGCGGCGCCCAGCTTCCCGGCGGAGAGGGCCACGAAGCAGCCGGGAGTGAGGCCCAGAGCCTCCACCACGGCCTCCTTCTTTTCCTGCACGAACTTGGCGATGCCGCCCACCAACTCCTTGTTCTCGTCGTAACGGAACCAGTAGGCCTTATTGCCCGCCTGAACCTCTACGTCGGCACAGAGCTTGTCGATCTGCTTCCGGGTCCCCTCAAACTGGTCGACCACCACCGCCTTGACGGTGTTTCCGGCGAAGGGCTCAAAGCCGCAGTCCGCCAGAAGGGCGGTGGCGTCGGTGACGGTCAGGTCGATCCGCAGGTCGGGTTTGTCGGTGCCGTAGGTCTCCATGGCCTCCCGGTAGGGAATGCGGAGGAAGGGGGCGGAGGAGGCGGTATCGTAGGCTCCATATTTGGCGAAGATGGGAGGCAGCACATCCTCCAAAACGGCGAACACGTCCTCCTGGCTGGCAAAGGCCATCTCCATATCCAGTTGATAGAACTCGCCGGGGGACCGGTCTCCCCGGGCGTCCTCGTCCCGGAAGCAGGGGGCGATCTGGAAGTATTTATCAAAGCCGGAGGCCATCAGCAGTTGCTTAAACTGCTGGGGGGCCTGGGGCAGGGCATAAAACTTGCCGGGGTGCTTCCGGGAGGGGACCAGGTAGTCCCTGGCCCCCTCGGGGGAGGAGGCGGTAAGGATGGGAGTGGTGATCTCCATAAAGCCGTGGTCGATCATGGAAGAGCGCAGGGCCGCTACCACCTGGGAGCGAAGGATGATGTTTTTCTTTACGTCCGGGTTCCGAAGGTCCAGGTACCGGTGCTTCAGGCGAATGGCCTCGTCGGCCTCCCGGGAGCGGTTTACCTGGAAGGGAAGTTCGTTGTGGCGGCACTTGCCCAGTACAGTGAGGGCGGAAGGAACCACCTCAATATCGCCGGTGGGCAGCTTGGGGTTCTTGCTGTCCCGCTCCCGGACCATTCCGGTGACCTGAACGGTGGACTCCTTGTTGAGGGCCTTGAAGGCCTTTACCATATCCTCCGTCTCGCAGACCACCTGGGTGACGCCGTAGAAGTCCCGAAGAACGGCAAAGCCCAGATTGGCGCCCACCTCCCGGAAGTTCTCCAGAAAGCCGGAGAGGGTGACGCTCTGCCCTGCCTCGGTCAGCCGAAGCTCTCCGCAGTTGTGGGTGCGGTACGCGGTCTTGCACTGATCCATAAAAATCAACTCCTAAATATTACTTTGAGAATCACTGTTGAGCGCTAAAAAGCATTTGCAGATAGGCGGCGTAGCTTCCAGGAACGTCGATCTGGTCCATCACAGGGCTGTTTACCACGATCTGAGCGCTTTGGAGCCAGTCGTTGACCTGCCGCTCCAGAAGGGCGGCCCGGTATTGCTCCAGCAGTTCCGGGTGCCCCAGGGGATCCAGCCGCCAGATAATGTGGTAACCGTAGGTGGACTTTACCGGTTCCTTGGTATAGCTGCCTACCTCCAGAGCCTGGGTGCCCGATTCGAATTCCTGGACCATCTCCCCCGGCCCAAAAAGATAGCCGTCGGGGTTGCTCTGCATTCCAGGGTCGGTCCCAAACACATAGAGAAGCGCGTTGAACTGCTCCAGGGTGGGCTGAGCTTTCAGGCCGTCCAGGACCGCCTGAGCGCTTTGCTCGTCCTCTACCAAAATGTGCTTGGAGCATAGCAAGCCATTTTCCTTTACAAAGCTTCCCAACTCCTCCTGGGAGGGGGAGGGAGCCAGGGCGGAGGGGAGGGCGTCTACCCCGCAACCCAATTGGGCGGCCTTGGCTTCTATCAATACCTGGGCCGCCGCCTGGACCTGGGCCTGCTCCAGTACGGCCTGAAGCATATCGGGGGAGGTCAGGTCCAGCCGGGACTGGTAGTAATTGGACAGGAAGGAATCCAGCTGATAAGCTACCGAGTTGATCCAGCCTGTCAGTTCCGATGCGGGAACGGGGACGCCGTTCACCGTCATGGCAATATCGCCGCCGTTTTGGTCCTGCCCGGAGGAAGGGGAGGCCGGAGAGGGCTCTTTGGGGATAAAGGAGAGCCGCAGTTCGCTTTTTACCAGCCGGGCCACCATGGCGGCTACCTCCGAGCGGGACAGGGTCTTGTCTCCGGCAAAGGTCCCATATTCGTCGGTGCCCGTCAGGATCCCGGCATTATAGAAGGCAAGTACATGCTGGTCTCCGGTGTCGGGAAGGGCGGTAATGGAGTTGATGGCAGGAAGCTGTTCGGGAGCCGTCACCGCCGAAAGAAGGTCAAAAAGCTCCTGCCGGGTGGCGGTCTTGGTGGGCTCAGGAACGGCTACGCCGTTGGCGGTCAGATAGCCCACATACTTCTGATACCAGGGCGGCGTTTCCCCCGGCAGGGCGGTGACGCCGGGGATAGCCTGTCCACTGGAGGACTCCAAAAGGCGGGCGGCAATGGCGGCGCACTCGGCCACCGTCATAGTACCGCTGGGAGAAAAGTTCCCATTGCCGGTCCCGTTCATCAGCCCGCTTTCCGCACAGACCGATACATAGGGGGCAAACCAGTCGGTGTCCTTCACGTCGGTGAAGGAACTTTCCGCCGCCTGAGCGAGGCTCAGACAAAGCACCAGGGACAGCATTCCGCAAAAGATCTTCTTTTTCATTGCGCACGACCTTTCCTAATTTGTTTGATAAAAGCTTCGGTAGAAATCAGTCCTCCTGAAATTGGATCCGGTACAGCTTTTCGTTCAGGCACACAAATCCGGTTCCGTCCTCCCCGATGGGCCCGGCCCAATCAAAGTCTTCGGTTACCGGGTTTCCCGCAAGGTCGTAGTAGGCCATGACGGAGTTCCGGCCGCTTTCGTGATACATGGCGACCAGCCCATGGTGGGCCGCCAGTCCGCCGTTGAAGTAGCCAGAAAAGGCGGCGGTGGGAGTCTCCACCCCCTCCATGGTCACGGTGCCGCAGTCATCGCGCCAGTTTTGGGTGCCCCAGTAAGTGAATACGCCGTCCCCCAGATACCACAGTTCACTGTAGCGCCGGGATAAAATTTCCGTTCCGGTTTCGTCAATGGCGGTGGCGGACCAGTCCATATCCCGAAAATGGACCACCGCTGCGCCGTCCGTAAAGGGGGAAACCATATCATACTGGGCGGGGATGACCCAATTCCCATCCTGATCTACGTAACCATAAAGCCCGGCGCTTTCGTCCAGCTTGGGTTGGGGCCAGGTGGGAACGGTGGGGAAATAGGTCTTCTGGGCTTCCTCTCGGGCGGGAGAGTCGTCTGGGATCCCCTGGTCCAGCAAAAGCCCTTCCCGGTCCACGTCGTAAATGTTCCACAAAAGATCCCCCAAGGGCCTGTCCCACCGGGTCGCTCCCTCTCTGGTCATGACCCACAGCCGTCTGGCGTTTCCCCGGGAGGTCAAATGCTCAAAGCCATAGACAAAATACCCGTCCAGGTCCAGGAGTTTTCCGTCGGAGCGGCAAATGGCCTCCTCCACTACGCCCTCGTTCTCCCGGCGCTGAATGACGGCCCATCCGGCGGCCACATTGTTGGAGTCCTCCGTGGGGGTCCAGCCCTGGGGAAGAGGGATCTCTGTCAGGGTGTAGGGGAGTTCCGCAGTCGGGGCGGGGGAGGAGGACAGCCGTAGTTCGGGGTCCAGGACCCGGGCGGTCATGGCGGCGGCCTCAGCTCTGGTCAGGGTCCTGAAGGGTTCAAAATTGCCCCTCGAATCTATTCCGCTGAGGATCCCCGCCTCATAAAGGGCGTATACACCGGCGTTATCTTCCTTCCGCTCCACGTCGGGGATAACGGGGACCGTATTGCGCTTTTCCAATGCTCCGGCAGCGTAGGCCAGAGCCTGGGCAAAGGACGACCGATCATTGCCGCCGCTGCGGAAAAAGAGGGGGGTAGACTGAAGGCCATGGGTATCCCCATAGTGCCAGGCGGTTTGGATCCAGCTATCCTCCCAGTCTCCGGGAAGAAACTGCCAGCAGTCGGAGACATACCGAAAGGCGTCCCGGTCCTCAGGGACGAAGACCAGACGGGCGGAAGACCATTCAGGATCGCTCACGGATCGAAGTCGGCCTGGATATTCCCTTGCGGCATAGGTGACGGCAGCCGCCGTCCCGTCCAGCCGTAAGGCCTGCGTCTTATCATCCAGCCAGAGGGCGGGGGCGTTCCAGGGGGGCATATCCTCCTCCCACCATTGGGGAAAGGTGCGGAAGTTGCGAATATGGTCGGTCAAGGTAAATGCTTCGGTGGAAAGGGTCATCTGTCCCCAGTCGGCAGGCGGAGCGTCAAAAAGACCGTCGCCGCCTCGTAAAAGATCATAAAGCCGCAGGGACAGAACAGTACACTCCTGATAGGTAAGGGCCCGATGGGGAGAAAATCGTCCTTCCCCAGTACCGTTAAGGATATTGGCCTGGGCGCAGACCGCCACATAGGGGGCAAACCAGTCTGTTTCCATTACATCGGAAAAGGGGCGCTCCGCCGCTTTGGCAGCGGGCAGACAAAAGGAAAGGCACAGGAGCCCGCAGAGCAGCTTCTTTTTCATCCTCCCACACATCCTTTCCCATACGCTTTACAAGAATCGAGCGCTTTTTCACAGGGGTGGGGCTCACGCCCGTCCGCTTACGCCCCTACGCCTACGGCGTAGTCGGGCTCAAAGGTCTCCCCGGTCAGGTCGATAAGCCGGGAGTAATAGACCTGATAGTCAAAGTCTTTGTAGGCCGGGGTCCCCATTTGCGCGGTGACGCCGCAAGACGACAAGGCTTGTTCCTTTACATGGGCCAAAACGGTCTTTCCATCCCCACTGTCGGCGTTCCAGTTGAATTCCTGGCCGGAGCGAAGAAGGGCGGCTTCCCAGGTGGCAATGGCGTTGTTGACCTGGGGAAGAAAGACTTCGGCGGTCACACCGTTTTCAAAGAGGACCGTGTCCGGGGTCAGGTAGGCGGCGGTGAAGGGGGAATAGTCGGCGGGCACAAAGGTTTTGCGCAGTTCAGCCTTGGCCATCCGGGCCACCATGGCAGCCGCCTCCGCCCGGGTCAGGGTCTTGCCGGGGGCAAAGGTACCATACTTGTCCATTCCGGTCAGGATCCCCCAGTTATAAAACTGAAGGATCACATTGTCCTCTCCAATATCGGGCAGGTCCTCATAGGAAATGTGGTTGATGTCGGGAAAATAGTCCCAGTTTCCGTCGGCCACCAGGGCCATGAAGACCAAAAAGTCATGCCGGGTGGCAGGAGCCTCAAAGAGGGCCTTGTCACCCCAGTCAATGATCCCATAATAGCTGGAGCCGCTTGTCTGGGCGGCGTCCTGCAAATAATCCACATAATGCTGGTACCAGGGAAGGGAGGGATCGGGGACAGGCGCCGGGATAGGCGTTCCTGTCAGCTTCTCCCGCAGCCGGGCAGCCAGGGCGGCGCACTCGGGGCCGGAGAGGGTCTTGTTAGGCTCAAAGCCCTTGTCGGTCCCTGACATAATGCCGATCTCATAGCACAGCTTGGCGGTATCGTAGAACCAGTCGGTCTCCTTCACATCGGTATAGCCGGGAAAGGGGTTGACCGTGGGGAATTTTTCCTGTTCGCCCGCCGCCAGGGCGGGGGAGAGAAGAAGGGCAGCGGAGAGAAGAAGAACGCTTATCTTTTTTTTCATGGGAAACCTCCAAAAGACAGAATACCCGGTTAGACGTATCAAAGGAGAGAAAGGTTCCTCATTCCCGGATGGGAGTGCCCACATTTCCCGCGGCCACTTTTTCCCGGAGCCAATCGGGGGCGGCGGAGAGGGATACCTTTTCCTGATCCCCGGAGGTCATATCTTTTAAGGAGACAACGCCGTTTTGGATCTCGTCCTCTCCCAGAAAAGCCACGAAGGGGACGCCGATGCGATCGGCATAATTCATCTTGGCCTTAAATTTTTTGGGTTCGGTGTAGAGTTGTGAGCGGACTCCCGCGCTTCGGCAGGCGGTGGCAAAAGCAATGGCAGGAGACAGATCCTCCGTCATGGGCAGAATAAGCACGTCCGCCGGGGCGGTGGGCAGGGTCTCGTTCAGCATGGCCTGCTCCTGAAGCACGTAAAAAAGCCGGGTGAGGCCGATAGAGATGCCCACGCCGGGCAGCTGCTTGTCCGTATAATACTCTGCCAGGTTGTCGTAGCGGCCTCCGGAGCATACAGAGCCTACCTCCGGGTGATCCAGAAGCATGGTCTCATAGACAGTGCCCGTATAATAGTCGAGACCTCTGGCAATGGTCAGATCCACGGCAAA
>CANOHR010000038.1 GCA_947565875.1 uncultured Pseudoflavonifractor sp. | reverse complement strand
GGTTTTTTGGTAGTTGTTGTCTTATTTTTTATGACCGTTTCAGTGCCGTTTTCCTCAAGAAGAACGACTACCACTCCGGGAGCCAGGGTCTGGGTGGGGATCGTTACTTTTACGGGCAGAGGGGAATCTGTATGTAGGGTAACGGCAGAGGGCGTGTCTGTTGTGAGGGGGATCCCAGGAACAGGAAGGGGAATGGGTCCCCCGTCTTCACGGGTGACAGAGGAAGGAAGTTTGACGGAGGCTTGGATAACGCCCTGGATCCCAATATGGATCTCGGCGCTGATGTGGTCGGCCTGCTCGATGACGATCTCCACGGAGCCGTCGGGGCGTTCCGTTTTCTGGACAGTGGAGCCGTCCGCTCCCGTTTCTGTGGTCGTTACGCTCTCGTCCTTCCCGGTCTCGACTACCGTCTGGGAGCCGTCCTCCCTTTTGGTCATCTCAGTGACGGTACCGATGCTTTTGTCGGTGCTGGTGGTGGAAGACCCACTGGAGGAGGACCCGCCGGAAGAGGACCCGCCGGAAGAGGACCCACCAGAAGAGGACCCACCGGAAGAGGACCCACCGGAAGAGGACCCACCGGAGGAGGACCCGCCGGAAGAGGACCCGCCGGAAGAGGACCCACCGGAGGAGGACCCGCCGGAGGAGGACCCGCCGGAAGAAGACCCGCCGGAGGAGCCGCTGTCCTCAGGGGGGATGGTATCCCGCTCCGTTATATGACCGCAGACGCTGCATTCCTTGTGTCTGCTGCCATTTTGGGTAGCTGTGGCGGCCTGGTCAATGATCCATTCCCCGGGGATATGGGCGGCATAGCCCTCCTTTTGGGTGTTGTCGGTAATGGGGCAGCCGTTGGCGGTGCAGCTATGCCAGTGGGCGGTGGAGTCCGAGTCCCATGCAGTACTCCAGGAATGGGTGTGGGTAGGCGCGGGGGCCTCTTTGACCTGAACGTCATAGGAGGTAGTCTGATCCCCGTATTGGATGGTCAAGGTCAGCTTTTTCGCTGCCTGCTGAGAGGTAAAGCCCTGGACCATATCCGAGGTGACGGATACCGTCTGCCTGCTTTGGTCGGAGAAGGCTACTTCAATGGTAAGGCCTGATATATCCAGAGGATCTCCAACCATATATTCTGTTTTGTGAGTGGTAGCTTCGCTTGACAAGAGCAGACACGGTTTCGCGGGGCCCAAGCCGCCCCCGGACTGCGTTTTGTCTCCTTGCCTTACGCCAGTAAGGCTGCGTCGACAACCTTGCCGGGAACGCCTTGGGCTCCCGCAAAACTCCTTCGGACCCCAGAAGGCCCCAAAGGGTGGGATGGCAAGGCTGCACCCCGCAGGCGGGCTGTCGCCCGGCAAGGGGAAAACGCCGCCAGCACGCCCTTTGGGGCCCTCTGGGGCGTGTTTGCCCTTGTCAAGCGAAGCTACTGTTGACGGAAATAGAAACGGGAACAGGAGTCGGCTGGGTGGTTTCCCCTACGGTGAGGGTAACGGAGGAACGAAGAGTCTGACCAGCTTTGGTATATTTCTTGGGGACTACCAGTTCAATGGAGTATGTGCCGTCCTCATAAGGGGTAACGCAAAGCGTGTTTTCGCATATGGTCATGAAAAGTTCAGAAAGCCTTGAGGTGTATGTATAGTAGCCATCCTCTTCCTTGCGGGAAGCGGGGGCTCCGTTTACATTGATGGTCAAGGGAAGAAAGTCCAGGCTGGCGTAGAAATTATTTTCGCTTTCAACCACCAGGGGAAGTTCTGTTTCCTGGCCAATGGTCCCATGACCGGCGGGGGGGTCAAAGCGGAGACTGATGATGGGGTCTCCCTCGACCCCGGACGAACCTGAGGAAGCGGTCCAGTTTCCGCTGCCGTCGGGGGCGAGGACCATGTTGGGATCGGAACTGTGAGGCAAAAGCCGGAAGGAGGAGGCGGAGGATTGGGGGGCGCGGATGTAGGTGTGTCCCTGGATGGGAGCGGAGGAGGAAGCGTTGTTAAAGATCCCGCCGATTCCGACGGAGGTTTCTCCTGATACAGCGCCGGTGATACAAAGGGTTTGGGATTGTCCCAGCCCCAGGAAACCGCCGCCTGCCAGGTCCTGGATGGTTAGGGTCCCCCCGGCGCCGCTTATCAGCTTGGAAAGATCCAGGGTAGCGCCGTTGGAAACAGCCAGGTTCGCGCTTGCGTCGCGGAAGTTGCTGTCCTGGGTAAGGGCCAGGTTGCCCTTTTCCAAACGCAGGCTGGAAAGATCGGTCATGGTCGGGTTGGTAAGATAATTGTTGGGAGAAATATAGGTTGCGTCTACCACGGAAGCCCCGGCGCCGCGGATGGGGATCAGTTTGCCGCTGATATGGACCGTACCGGCTACGGTATAGTTGTCGGGATCGGGATAGGTGCATTTTCCGCTTTGGGCGCCGATAGGGATCCTTTGCTGGGCGCCGCAGGCATAAACGGTCCCCAGCGCTTGGGTGCTGCCGCTGCCGGAAAGATCAATAACGCAATTGCCGGAAAATACATTGGCAGCGCCGTTATCACCGGGGCCGTTGTGGTCGCCGTCCATGCCCCCCATGCAGAGGTTGC
Source organism: uncultured Pseudoflavonifractor sp. (assembly GCA_947565875.1). Classification (GTDB taxonomy): domain Bacteria; phylum Bacillota; class Clostridia; order Oscillospirales; family Oscillospiraceae; genus Vermiculatibacterium. Next base: position 5,731 of record CANOHR010000038.1, on the reverse strand, counting down.
CGGCATATATATTGCCGCCTCCTGCAAGTTCGGTGGACTGGAGATCCGTATTTCCCAGAATAACGATCCTGCCTTCCGGACCGGGGGCCTGGACGGGAAAGGTTTCAAAATCGTTGGGGATCAATCCGCCGCAAAACAGATTGACCGAAAAGGTCCTGTCGGCGCAGGTCACGTTTTCCAGGGTCAGGGTGTGGCCGTTGGCAATAATGGCGTTGCGGACAAAATTGGAAAAAGACAAAGACACATTACGAAGCGTCAAGTCTGCCTCCAGAATGATGCCGCCGGGACGAAGATCAATGGTGCCTCCCTGAATGGTAATGGATCTTTTAATGCTCCAGGGAGCGTCATATTCCCCATCCACAAGGTTCACATGGCCGGTTCCCTGCAAGTTGATGGTATCGCCTTCCCCGGCATTATCCACAGCGCTTCGCAGGTCGCCGCCGTTGACCACGGTATGGGTCGTTCCCGTTTCCCCGGCGGCAAGGCCAATGGGAGGGAGCAGAGTGACGGCCATACAGAGAGCCAGCAGAAACCCAAAGAGTTGAAACGGCTATTTCATAGGAAAAGATTTCTCCTTTTCTGATTTTTATTTAGTATATCAAAGAAGTAAAATATTTACAAGCAAGTCCTCTTGTGCGGATAAAAAGAATTGGTGTATAATCTACCCAAAGGGAGGCGGTGAAATGGGTCGTAAACAGAGGTCGGGGAGGCTTCTCCTGCTTGCGGGGATCTTGGCGGCAGGCGCGGCCCTTTTTGCCCTGCGCCTTTCGTTTCCTGCGCCGGAGATCTATGGAAATGAAAAAGCGGAGATCGATCTATCCCGGCTGGACCGGGGAATGGTAGAGGTCCGCTATACCGGTGGGAGCGAAGCGCGGATAAAGGTGCAGATCACAAGGGAAGAAGGAGAGGACTATAATTACGACCTGAACAACGCCGGACGGTGGGAGAGCTTTGGCCTTACCGAAGGGGATGGGGAATATACCGTTCGGGTATTGGAAAACGTGAAAGAGAGCCGGTATGCTCCGGTGCTGGAGCATCATTTGACCCTTATACTGGAGGATCCAGCCTCCCCTTTCCGGGAGAGCAGCCAGTATGTCTGCTATTCAGAAAGATCTAAGGCGGCCGTATTGGCGGAAGAGTTGGCTGCGGGGATGGAGACGGAAGAGGAGACAGTTGACGCGGTGTTTGAATATATCGTAGGGCATGTAAGCTATGACATGGAGAAGGCGGAAACGGTAAAACCCGGATATCTGCCCGATGTGGACGAAGTGTTGGCGGAGGGGAAGGGGATCTGCTTTGACTATGCGGCCCTGATGACCGCTATGCTTCGCAGCCGGGGGATCGCTTGCAGGATGGCGGTGGGGTATGCCGGCAGGCAGTATCATGCCTGGGTAGAAGTGTTGTCCGAATCGGGAGAGTGGCGGCTCCTGGACCCCACCTTTGTTTCCGCGAACCGGGGGAATGAAAAGGTGCTGGACTTCGTGGGGGAGCCGGAAAATTACCAGGTGAGATTTTATTATTGACTTTCCCGCAGCAGAGGTAAAAGTGGAATGGGAAAACTGTTTTCTGTAAAAATAGTCCGTAAAAAGCGGGGAGAACACCCAAGGGTGTTCTCCCCGCTTTTTACCGCTTCCGTTATTCCTCAAACAGTGGCGTGGACAGGTAGCGGTCCCCTGTGTCGGGCAGGAGGACCACAATATTTTTTCCCTCATTTTCCGGCCGCTTTGCCAGTTCGATGGCGGCATGAAGGGCGGCGCCGGAGGAGATGCCCACCAGTATGCCTTCTGTACGGCCCATCCGCCGCCCGGCGGCATAGGCTTCCTCGTTGGTCACGGGGATGATCTCGTCATAGACCTCCGTATCCAGGATCTGGGGGACAAAGCCCGCCCCGATCCCCTGAATGCCGTGGGGACCCGCCTGACCGCCGGAGAGGACGGGAGAGTCGGAAGGCTCCACCGCCACCACCTTTATACGGGGGTCATGCTCCTTCAGGTAGCCGCCCACACCGGTGATGGTGCCGCCGGTGCCCACTCCCGCCACAAAGAGATCCACCTGGCCCTCGGTATCCGCCCAGATCTCCGGGCCGGTGGTGGAGCGGTGAGCGGCGGGATTGGCGGGGTTGACAAACTGACCGGCAATGAAACTGTGGGGAAGTTCCCGGGAGAGTTCCTCCGCCTTGGCAATGGCGCCCGCCATACCCTTGGCTCCCTCGGTAAGTACAAGTTCGGCCCCATAGGCTTTCATCAGCTGGCGGCGCTCTACGCTCATGGTCTCGGGCATAACGATGATGATCCGGTAACCTCTTGCGGCGGCCACGCTGGCAAGGCCGATTCCCGTGTTGCCGGAGGTAGCCTCGATAATGACGGAATCGGGCTTCAGCTTCCCGGCGGCCTCAGCCTCATCCAGCATGGCCTTGGCTACCCGGTCCTTCACCGAACCGGCGGGGTTAAGATATTCCAGTTTGGCAAGGATCCTGGCCTTCAGCTTCAAAGCTTTTTCTATATTAGTCAGTTCCAGAAGGGGGGTTTTGCCGATCAACTCTTCGGCGGAGGTATAGATATTTTTCATAGTAAGGAGGTCCTTTCTGCAATCGGATTTTTTAAGGCTGCCTGGGATTCTCTTGCTGACATCGCTCCTTTTCCAGCGCCTCCAACCGGGCGGCGAGGGCCTGGAGTTCCCGTTGTACCGGGTCCGGTATGTGGATCTGATCCACCTCCTGGGTAAAGTCCACCCGCTCTCCGGCAATACTCACGACCCGAGCGGGAACGCCTACGGCAGTGGCATTTTCAGGGACTTCCGACAAAACCACCGCCCCGGCGGCGATCCGGGCGTTGTCCCCTACCTTGAAGGGGCCCAGGACCTTGGCTCCGCAGGCGATAAGAACATTGTTGCCAATGGTGGGGTGCCGCTTTCCCGTGTCCTTGCCCGTGCCCCCCAGGGTGACCCCGTGGTAGAGAAGGCAGTCGTCGCCGATCTGGGTGGTCTCGCCGATGACGATACCCATACCGTGGTCAATGACCAGCCTCCGCCCGATCCGGGCGCCGGGGTGGATCTCGATGCCCGTAAAGTGGCGGGCGATCTGAGAGTTGAGCCGGGCCAGGAACCGGAGGTGGTGGTTCCACAGCCAATGACTCACCCGGTGAAAGATGGTGGCGTGGACGCCGGGATAGAGCAGAAAGATCTCCAACCGGCTCCGGGCTGCCGGGTCTCTGGCCTGATAGGCCCGCAGGGTTTCCCCCAGCCGTGTCATGCCGACCCCTCCTCTCAATTCATACTAATATACTATGTTTATGCGATTATAGTCCTGTGGTGCGCCCTTGTCAAGGGTCGGCGGAAAATTTTTCCGGGAGAAAGTAGGGCGGGGGCTTGCCCCGCCGGGATCTTTGAGATACGTCAGCGGTAGGGGCAAGCCCCCGCCCTACGGGGGTCATTGGTCCTCTTTTTTATCCTGGCCGGGGTCTTCCTCCGGGGGAGTTTCCACGCTTTCGCTTACGATGTGGATGCTTTTTGCCGGGGGCTCTATGTCTCCGGGAAGGGAGACGGCCCCGTCGGGCTTAGGCATGGAGGAGGCATAGGCGTCCCCCACCAGGGCGGGATCCCGGCCCTCAATGATGGCTACCATCTCTCCGCCGGTAATGGTCTCCTTCTCCAGCAGGTAGGCCGCCACCTTGTCCATCAGTTCCCGGTTATCCCGGATGAGTTTTACCGCCTCGGCGTAGCACACGTCCAGAATGGCCTTCACCGCCTTGTCCATCACGGCGGCGGTATCCTGGGCGCAGTCCAGGCCGTAGCCCCCGTCCAGGTATTGGTTCCGCACCGAGCCCAGGGCCATCATACCGAACTCCTCGCTCATACCGAACATGGCCACCATGTTCCGGGCGATGTTGGTAGCCTCCTGAATGTCCTGGCTGGCCCCGTTGGTCATGGTGTTCATTACCACTTCCTCGGCGGCCCGGCCGCCCATGGAGACGGTGATTTTTGCCATCAACTCTTCGCGGGTCCGAAGGTTGGTCTTGTCCTCCTCAGGCATCAGCAGGGTATAGCCCAGGCTCCCCTCGGTGTGGGGGACGATGGTGATCTTCTGCACCGGTTCGGCGTTCTTCTGCTTGTATGCCACCATGGCGTGGCCTACCTCGTGGTAGGCTACCAGCTTCTTTTCAAACTCGGTGAGGACGCTGTTTTTCTTCTCGCTTCCGGCAATGACGAACTCGAAGGAGGCCAGCAGGTCCTCCTGGGTGACCAGCCTGCGGCCCTTGCGGACGGCCCGCAGGGCGGCCTCGTTCACCAGGTTTGCCAGGTCGGCCCCCACGCACCCGGCGGTGGCCAGGGCGATTTTGTTCAGGTTTACGTCCTCGGCCAGCTTGATCTTCCGGGTATGGACCTGGAGGGTGGCGAGCCGTCCCGCCAGATTGGGCCGGTCGATGGTGATGCGCCGGTCGAACCGTCCGGGGCGGAGCAGGGCCTTGTCCAGCACCTCGGGGCGGTTGGTCGCGCCCAGGACGATAACGCCCTTGCCGGGGTCGAAGCCGTCCAGCTCGGCCAGCAGCTGGTTCAGGGTCTGCTCCCGCTCATCGTTGCCCCCCATGCGGTTGTCACGGGACTTGCCGATGGTGTCGATCTCGTCGATGAAGATGATGCAGGGGGCCATTTTGCTGGCCTCCTTGAACAGATCTCGGACGCGGGACGCGCCCACGCCCACGAACATCTCCACAAAGTCGGAGCCGGAGATGGAGAAGAAGGGCACGTTGGCCTCTCCCGCGATGGCCTTGGCAAGCAGGGTCTTGCCGGTGCCCGGAGGGCCTACCAGCAGAGCCCCCTTGGGGAGCTTGGCGCCGATGTCGGTATACTTCTGGGGATTATGGAGGATGTCGATGATCTCCTGAAGGGATTCCTTGGCCTCATCCTGGCCTGCCACGTCCCGGAAGGTGACCCCCGTCTTTTTCTCCACATAGACCTTGGCGTTGGCCTTGCCTACGCCGCCGATACCTCCCATACCTCCCATCCGGGAGGCCATGGACCGGAACAGCAGGAACATGAGCCCCACCATGAGGATGGAGGGCAGCAGGGCCATCAGGAGGGAGAGGAGGATGGACTGGGGCTCTACCCCGTAGTGTTCCAGCCCCACCTCGTCCATCAGGGGGATAAGCCCCACATCGGTGACGGGAACGCAGTAGTAGGCGGTTTGGCTGTCCTGAAGGGTCTGAATGTCAACGACACGCTTTTCCGCCTGGTCCACCTTCTGCTGGAAGGCCTGGAGGGTGGCGGCGTCGACCTCGTTCAAAGGCGGACGCTGCTCCCGAAGGGCGTTAAGGTCGGAAATGGCGTCGGTAAGTTCTTCCTGAAGGTCATAGAGAAGGGTATCCGCCGGGGTGTCCGGGGTGGCCGCTTTTCCCTCGGCGTCCAGTTTGGGATAGATGAGATACTTGTCGGAGGTCATGACCACCCGGGAGATCTTGCCGTCGGCGACCATCTGGCGGAATACGCCGTACTCCAGTTTGACCGCGTTGGCCTGCTGGCGGCTGGAGGTAAAGTTATAAAGAAGGAAGGTCAGAGCAATGATCCACAGAAGGAGGGAGGCCACGGTGATGGCGTTTTTCTTCTTGGGTCCCCCCGGCTGGTTTTTGTTGTCATTCTGATTGGGTTCGGGCATGGAAAAGCCCCCTTTGCTTGTCATGTAAGGGGTATGATACCATAGTCGGAGGAAAAATACAAGAAAAGGGGCGGTAAACTT
>CANOHR010000037.1 GCA_947565875.1 uncultured Pseudoflavonifractor sp. | reverse complement strand
CAAAGAAAAAACTGAAACAGGCAAAACCCGGCGTAGATCCCCAGCAGAAGAAAGCCCTGAGTGCGGGAGAGTTTTTCCCGAACCAGGGCGGGAACAGTCAAAAGGCCCATGACCATGACCATGAGGGGAAGATCCACCACCAGGGAGGCGTTATACCCAGCGACGGTCTTTTCCGCCGGAATAGAAAAGGGGGCCAAGGTCACCGAAAGTCCGCTCACCAATACTAGATTAAACAGGTTGGCCCCAATAATATTGCCCAAGGATAAGGCTCCGTGGCCCTTTATCAGGGAGGTAACGGCAGTAACCAGTTCGGGAAGGGAGGTCCCCAGAGCCACAAAGGTAAGGGCGATCACCGATTCAGGGACCCCCAGAGCCTGGGCAATCAGGGTACCGTTTTCCACCAGCAGATCGGCACCAAAGGCGATCAGCACCGCCCCCACTGCCAGTAGCGCCAGATCCTTTCCCATGCCTCCGACAGGCGCCTCTTCCTTCTCAAAGATCCTGGGCGCCCGGAGAGCTTGTCGGGCCAGCACCACCATGTAGATAAGAAAGATCCCCAGTAACTCCAATCCCACCAGTCGGGTAAACTCCCCGGAGGAATAGGCTACATAGAGGTAGACCGCCGCCGCCACAAAGAAAAAAGCCACAGGGGTCAGGAAACTCTTTCTCTCTACCTTGCTGGGCTTCACCGCCACGGTAATGGCAGCAATCAGAGCGGTATTGCAAATGATGGAACCAATGGCGTTACCGTAGGCCATTTCCCCGTGCCCTCCCAGAGCAGAGGTAGCTGAGACCATGACCTCAGGCAGGGTGGTGCCAATGGAGACCACCGTGGCGCCGATGAGCAACTCCGGTACTCCAAAGTGGTGCGCGATCCCGGTGGCTCCGTCCACAAACCAGTCTCCACCCTTGATGAGCAGCAGCAGCCCCAGAATAAACAGCAGTACAGGCACGATCATCTTTCCTCTTCCTTTCCACAAAAAAACTCAGGCTCGACCCAAAGGCCAGCCTGAGCGTATATTTCCCAATGGGGCGCCCATGTATGGCCTTTCGGTCTTACATGAGTCTCGCGATTCAAAGCAAGCCAGGTCATAAAAGGCCGGGATTGTTGACTTGCTACGGGCAGGACCCGCTCGCTACTCCCTCATTTTCCATTCACGTGAAGGAAAATATACCACGATTGGAAGAGCTTGTCAAGGGCAAAACAGCCACCGGGAAAAACCTCCGGTGGACCGTGGTCCGCCGGAGGTTTTTCTTCTTATTTCCTGCCGCCCCTGCGGCTGCTTCTTTTCTCGTTCATGTGGAGCTCGGACAGCTTGCTGTCGGAGGAGGCCATAAACTGCTTCAGCTTATCCTCAAAGGTGACAGGCTCCGCCGGACGCTTGGGGGCGGAAAATCCACCTGCCGGACGGCTGGACCGACTCCCCTCAGGACGGGGAGGGGGCTCCTGCGCCTTTTTAATGGACAGATTGATCCTGCCATTGTCATCAATGCCGATGACCTTGACCTTGACCTCCTGGCCCTCCTGCAAATGATCCTTTACATCATTGACATAGGTGTACGCGATCTCCGAGATATGTACCAACCCGGACTTGCCTTCCGGCAGTGAGACAAAGGCCCCGAACTTGGTAATGCCGGTGACCTTGCCCTCCAAAACAGAACCTACCCCAAACTCCATATGACCCGAATTGTCCTCCCCTGATAAATTTTCCTCTCTCTCAGCCCCACACACATAGAGCCGTCAATCGGTGAAGATAATGACCTTTTCCCCCGGCGCAGTCAGTCCCAACTCACCTCTTGCGATGGCGGCCTGACGGTCGGGATCGCTGCTGTGGTCGATGGCGTCCCGCAGATCGGCGTTGGTCTGACTCTGCTGGGCTACTTTCAGCCGGAGCGCTTCCTGCTCCTGCCGGGCCTCGCTGATCCGGCCCTGAAGCCCCAGAAGACTGACGGCGGAAGCGATGAGCAGGGTGAGTACCACCAGCTTGGTGAGGATCCCCGCTTTTTTGATCTGCATGACCGCCGCCTCCCTTCATCCGGGCCATCCGGCCCATTGCTCCTATGGTACAGTTTATTTTATACCATTTCAAGCGATAATGGAAGATTTTTTTTGCATTTTGAGAAAATTTTTTTAGCGCCCTCCGGGACCAGCGCACCGGGCACAGGGCCAGCGCCCATAAAAATGCCGCCAGATCGGCGATCCAACCGCCTAGCAAAAGGGCCGCCCAGCTGAGAAGGAGGAAGTACAGACCCCCTCCCACAGCCACTCCCAGCATGAGATAGACCCGTACTACCCCGTCTCCCGCCGCCACCGCGTAAACAAAGATGGACACTGCCACCAGGGGCCAATAGAGCAGATCCAGGAGGATCCCCAGCGCCTTCCAGTCCAGCCTCCGCCGGAGCAGTCGAAACAGATCATAGACCAGTCCCAGCACTCCCCCCAGGACCATGGCGCCCCCAAAGGTCAGGGCCTGGCCGGTCACCGAGACTCCCATGGCTCACCCCAGCAAGCGGGACAGAAACCCGCCCCTTCCCCGGCGGGACTCTTCATAGGCCAGGGCTTCTACCATTCCCTCTACCTTCAAGTCTCCCCCGTCCAGGCTCAGCTTCTCGATGTGAAGACCCTCTCCCCGGACGATCAGCACACCCTGAGCGGTCTCCATGACAATGGTATTTTCGTCAAAGCTCTCCACCTCCTCCACCCCGGAGACGGTCAAGCGCTCCCTGTCCTCCAGAATGAGATGGTGTCCTCCGGGCTGCAGTTCCTCATAGGGCATAATATCCCCGCCTTTCCATACAGTTCTGTCACAACTATATGGGACAAAGCTTCCGGTTATGCGTCCGCCCTTCGCACTCCCCGGCAAAGGGCGGGGGCCACCGCCGCTACCACCGCCACCTTCAGGGCGTCTCCAGGCAGGTAGACCAGCATACCCGTCTTTACGATAGTCCACACCGACAAGCCTTTGCCCATGTATAGGTTCAGGATCATGCCCATATAGGGTACGCCCACAAGATACATTACCGCCAGTCCTGCGGCGCAGGCAAAAACGATCCGTTTTCTGTCTCCGCTGTTTCCCGCCAAAAGTCCGGTGAAGGAGGCGGCAGGGATGATCCCCAGCAAAAACCCAAAGCTGGGCTGGAGTACATACCCCAAACCTCCCCCTTGGGTAAAAACAGGAAGCCCCATAAGCCCCAGGGCCACATAGACCGCCTGGGAGGCGGCGCCCCACTTCCAGCCCAGCAGCACTCCCGCCAGAACGGTAAACATATCCTGCAAGGTAAAGGACATTGCTCCCAGGGGGAAACGGAGAAACGCCCCCACCGCTGTCAGGGCGGCCATGAGGGCCGCCTGGACCAGTTTTTTTGTTTTGGTATCCATAGTTGTAAACCTCTTTTCATATTTGGTTTACAGGAAGGATAGCACATTTTGGAGGCATTGTAAACTGAATTTCCATTTTGGTTGACATTTTTTTTATGGTGCGGTACAGTAGAAGGAGGGACAATAGGTGCCCCAGGCGGGCGACCACAAGGGTCGCCCCTACGAAGAGAACGGTATGTTACCGACGGAAAGGGTGAAATATCTATGTTGAAAGATAATGTCCTTCATCTTCTCTCCTCCGCCTCCGTCCCTCTCTCCGGTCAGGCTATGAGCCAAAGCCTGGGGGTCAGCCGGGCCGCCGTGTGGAAGGCTATGGAGGCACTCCGAACTGAAGGGTATGAGATCGATTCTCGTCCGGGGCTGGGCTACCGGCTTCTCTCCGCCCCGGACGTTCTCTCCCCCGGAGAACTGACCCGGCTCGGACAGATAGTAGGCAACCGTGTCATTTGCCTGGATGTGACCGACTCCACCAACAATGAATGCAAACGTCTGGCCGCCGAGGGAGCCCCAAGCGGGCTGGTGGTCATTGCCGGGGAACAGACCGGAGGCAAGGGCCGCCGGGGCCGCTCCTTCCAATCCCTTCCCGGTAAGGGGCTGTATCTCTCGGTCCTTCTTCGTCCTCAATGCTCTCTTGTTCAGATCCAGCAGCTTACCGCCTGGTGCGCCGTGGCGGTATGCCGGGCTGTGGAACGTCTTGGAGACCTCTCCTGTCAGATCAAGTGGGTCAATGATCCCCTGCTGGACGGCAAAAAGCTCTGCGGTATTCTCTGCGAATTGGGAGTGGACGATGATGGGCGGCTGGACTATGTGGTGATGGGCATGGGCATCAACGTGAGCCAGAGCGAGGCGGACTTTGGACCGGAACTCTCCGCCATGGCTACCTCGCTGGGACAGCATATGACCCAGCCGCCCAGGCGAGCCGACGTGGCCTCCGCTTTGATCGCAGAACTTAACACCCTGTGGGAAAGCTTTCCTCGCCGGCGAGAGGACTATCTGAAGGAATACCGCCGCCGCTGCGTTACCACCGCACGGGAGGTCCGGCTCATCCAGGATGGGGAGAGCCGGGACGCCTTTGCGGAGCGGATCAACGAGGATTTTACCCTCCATGTCCGGTTCCCCGACGGCGGGGAGGAGGACGTTTTCTCCGGGGAGGCCTCGGTACGGGGGCTGTACGGATACGCCTGACCTGAATACAAAAGAAAGCCCGACCTTAGGGACGTTGATTTAAGGAATTCTGTAGGGGCGGCTATCAGCCGCCCCTACAAAAGGCTCTCTTTTCTCAACGCCCGTCAGGCCGGGCTTTCTTTTCGTTATTTCTCAGGTCCCGGGGTGTGCCCCGGCGGTTTTTGTCAGTTCCTCCCGCCATTGGTCGAACTGCTTGCCCTCCTCCAGGACGCCCTCGTGGATCTGGATGGAAGGGTGGGTCTCCCGGAGAAGCTTCATCAGTTCTTTGCCGCTCTCCTCCCTGGTCTCCACCCCCGCCATCACATTGTTCCGGCTGAGGACGGCCAGGTTCAGACTGCTGACCCGCTTTTTATTGACATAGTAATACCAGTGGTAGAGGCTGGCTCCCACGATGTCCTCCCGCTTCAGGATCGTGTTGGCCCGATCCCCCAGCCAAAGGTAGTCCCGGGTCAGGATCCCCTCCTTCTGTCCCGACATGGCGGCGGATACCTTTCCGGCCAGGGCCAGAACATAGCTGCCGGTCTGCATGGCCTGCCGGTCAAACTCCCGGATGTCCGCCTCGTCAAGGCCGCTTTGCTTTGCGCTGCTTTTTATCACTTTGGCCGCGCCGTCCTTGATGTGGCGGATAGCGAACACCAGCCCAAAAAGGCAAAGGGCCAGCAACAGAGCCACGATGGCAATAAAGAGAAGCCCGATACTCAACGCATCTTCATTGCCTTCCTTCATCCGGGTCAGGGTCAGGGAGACCAGAAAAACGATCACACCCACCAGCAATGCCGACACCAGGGCCGACATGACCGCCAGGGTAATGTTTCCCCGCTTATTTTCCTGAGCGGCCTTCTCAAAAAAGGAACCCTGAGGATAGTGCTTGCTCCGGTAAGCCTCGTCCATCTCCTTGATATACTCGCTCATATGCCTCTCTCCTCGCATAAGATCTTGGGTCAGGCTTCATTATAATACAGTCCTTCCCACCGCGCAAGCCCAGGTTGCAATCTTTTCCAAAGCGTACTATAATACCAAAGAAATTAACTGAGCCAAAGAAAGGAGTCTTTTCGGTGCTGTTAGCGGAGTTGTTTTTTACCTTCGCCAAGGTGGGGGTCATGACCTTCGGCGGCGGCTACGCCATGCTCCCCATCCTCCAGCGGGAGATCGTGGAAAAGAAAAAATGGGCCACGGAGGACCAGCTGGCCGACTACTACGCTGTAGGCCAGTGTACCCCCGGCGTTATCGCCGTCAATACCGCCACCTTTGTGGGCTCCTCCCAGGGCGGGATCGCCGGAGGCGTTATCGCCACATTGGGGGTGGTTTTCCCCTCCATCGTCATCATTCTGGCCATCGCCGCTTTTTTAAGCAACTTTATGCACCTGGAGGCGGTCTCCCACGCCTTCAACGGCATTCGGGCAGGGGTGGTGGCCCTCATTCTGGTCAGCGTTATCAAGCTCTTTAAAGGCGCCGTCAAGGACTGGCCCACCCGGATCATCTATATTGCCGTGCTGGCTTTGGCCGCCGCGGGAAGCTTTATTACCCTGCCTGATCCCACTTCCGCCGTCCTTTTAGCGGTATGGGATGTGGTCACGTCCCCGGTATTCCTGGTCATCTTCTCCGGAGCCGTCGGCCTTGGCGTCCGGACCTTAAAGGGGGTGCGGAAGGCATGATCTATCTGCGGCTTTTCTTTGAATTTTGCCGGGTAGGCCTCTTCTCTGTGGGAGGGGGCCTTGCTACCATTCCCTTTCTCACCGATCTGGGGGCGCGGACCGGCTGGTTCACCTCGGGCCAGCTGGCCGACATGATCGCCATCTCCGAATCCACCCCCGGCCCCATGGGGGTCAACATGGCCACCTATGTAGGCTTTACCTCCGGTGGGATCCTGGGGGGCGTGGTCTCTACCCTGGGGCTCATCTTCCCCTCCATCGTTATCATCCTCATCATCGCCCAATTTTTGCAAAGGTTCCGCCAGTCCAAGGCGGTGGACGGGGTCTTCTACGGCCTCCGGGCCGCCTCAGTGGCCCTTATCACCGCCGCTATGCTTCAGGTGGCCCGGATCGCCCTGCTCCGCCCCGCCACAGGGCTGGAGAGCGCCTTTGCCAACTACCCCAACTGGCCGCCCATCGCGCTGGCGGTGGTGGTGTTCGTGTGCGTGAAGTTCACGCCGCTGAAAAAGGTACACCCCATCTTCTTCATCCTCGCCTCGGCGGTGGTGGGGGTGGCGTTTTCCTTCTGAGCAAAAGCCCGAACTGCAAAGCGGGCCGCCCAAGGCGGCCCGCTTTTTCAGCGTTATCTGCCGGATTGTATCCTTGACTTTCCCCCCTTTTTCCTCTATCATATAAAATCATTCCTAAACGGAAATATAGGAGGAGATTGCAGCATGAAAAAGAGATTTCTTTCCACTCTTTTGGCCCTCTGTCTTTGTCTGGGGTCGGCTGTCCCGGTCTTTGCGGCGGAGGAGGACTTTGTCATTGAGGGCGGCGTCCTCGTCGAATATAACGGCAACGGCGGCAACGTGGTGATCCCCGATGGGGTCACTGAGATCGGTCCCGAGGTGTTTTACGGCTTTTTCAGTTTTTCCGGCCTGAAGGTCACCTTGCCCGACTCCATCCGGGTCATTGGACGGGAGGCCTTCTGTGAATCGCCCCTGTCCTCCATCAACCTGCCTGAGGGGCTGACCACCATTGAGGATATGGCCTTCGCTGAGTGCGGAAGCCTCACCTCCATCACCTTCCCCTCCTCCCTGAGGACCATCGGGACCGAGGCCTTTGACAACTGCCACAGCCTGGCCCAGATCAGCTTTTCCAGCGGTTTGCAGGAGATCGGTATGAACGCCTTCTCCTTCTGCAATCTGACCCAGGTGGACGTTCCCGCCGGGGTGACGGTGGGACGGAACGCTTTTTACGGCAACCCTACCACCAAGGCCACCTTCGGGGGCCGTGCTGTGACAAAGGAAGAACAGCTGGCCTACTTTTATGATACCCCTCTCTACTACGGAGTCAGCGATGGGGAAGAGAGCGGCGAGGACCAGGACCCTGCTCCGACCCAAACGCTGGTCCAGGACGATTCCATCTTTATCATTGAGAACGGCGTGCTGATCCGCTGCACCGCCACCTCGGGCACGGTGACCATCCCTGACGGAGTGACCACCATCGGCAATGGGGAGGATCGGGTCTTTGAGCGCGGCGTTCTTAAAGTGGTCCTGCCCGATACGGTCCGCACCATCAACGCAGACGCCTTCTGGGACAGCACCGTCCAGGAGGTCAACATTCCCAGCGGCGTCACTGAGATCGGAATGCGGGCCTTCTTGGAGTGCGATTACCTCAAGCGTATCACCATTCCCAACTCGGTGACCAACATCGGGGAGCAGGCCTTCCAGAACTGCACCTCCCTCACCGGCGTGACCCTGCCCAACACCCTGACGGCGGTGGAGGCCTATGCCTTCTGCGGCTGTTCCGCCCTCACCTCCATCAGTCTTCCTGCTTCGGTGCAGGAGATCGGAGAGAATGCCTTCAGCGGCTGCGGCCTCACCTCCGTCACCCTGCCCAAGGGACTGAAAAAGCTGGGCGACGGCGCCTTTGCTGGAAACGCCTTCACCTCCATCGCCCTGCCTGACGCTTTGGAGGAGATGGAGACCGGCGTGGTCTCGGGCTGCGAAAACCTGACCAGCATCACCTTCCCCAAGACGGGCAAGCTGGCGGAAAGCATGAAGGGCATGACGGCCAACCAGTTTATGAACTATCTGGGCCAGTGCCCCT
>CANOHR010000036.1 GCA_947565875.1 uncultured Pseudoflavonifractor sp. | reverse complement strand
GTTTTGCTCCTTGCGGACTTCTCTCATTCTTTTTGCTAAAATTTCCATATTCCCTCCTTGACATCACCGTTCGGTTATGCTATGATATTACCAGATGGAGGTCTTTCGCCGGGACGACTCAGAGCGGCGGATCCCCTTCAACTACATGCTCCGCCTCGGCTGGCATATTCCCGCAGAGGATAGCCGCACACCTCCACGCACCGCCGGGCCAGCACATCCATGGCGTCCACATAAAACCCATCCAGCCCATGCCAGACCCCATAGGCGGACAACTCCGTGCAGGCCAGAATGATCCGCTCACAGCCCTTCTCCCGCAGTTCCTGGTCGGCGGGGGCAAATTTCTCTTCCCTTCCGGGAAGCCCCCCCTTGATCTCATCATAAATAAGGCTCATGATCCCCTCCTGAGCGGCAGGGGAGGGGGAGAGGGTCTCTATCCCCCGCTTTTCCAGGGCGGCATGGTACAGTCCCGTGTGAAGAGTCCCGTCGGTCCCTAAGATCCCCACCCGGCGGCAGCCCATGGCCTTCACCGCTTCCGCCGTCTCGTCGATCATATTGACCACAGGGACGGGTAGCCTTTTCTTAATGGCGGGGAGAAAGGCGTGGGCAGTATTGCAGGTAATGGCAATGGCGGCAGCCCCCCACTGGGCCAGCACCCCGGCGTCGGCCAAAAGCCGCTCTTCCACCGGCTCCCGGTCCCCCGACAAAAGGGCGGCGGTCCGGTCGGGCATTTGGGTATCGTTCAAAACCAGCATGGGCAAATGCTCCTGATCGAAGCGGGCGGCGGTCAGGTCCACGATCCGCTGGCAGAACTGGATGGTGGCCTGGGGACCCATGCCGCCGATGACGCCCAGTTTTCCTTTCTCTATGGTAACCGCCTCCTGATCAGGGTCTGGTCGGGCGGGTCTGGGACCCGCCCCTACGAACACGTTTTCCTTCTTATAGGGGCGGGTTCCATTGGACAGCCGTTAGCGGCTTTGCCGCTTTACGGATGTCACATACCCGTAGGGGTAAAACCCGCCCGGTCCTTGATCCTTCGGCTTCTCCATACTCCCGGCGTACCACCCAAACTGCCTCCTCTGGATCCGGTAGAGCCGCAGCTTGTGGAGAAGGGCGTGGTCGGCGGAGTACCACAGGGGGTTCCCATAGGCTCCCGCCTTTTCCAATGCCTTCATCTCCTCATGGAACCGCCTGGGAATATAGTCGTAGGCCACCTTCCGGGGAATGGCCATCCACAGGTGGCGGTTCTGGACCAGGACGGGCTCCGGCTGGGGCTTGTGTTCTATCCGGTCCTCCACCAGGAATTTTGCCAGGTTATAGCCCGCCCCCGTCACATAGTAATTGCTCCGCCCCTGGCGGCAGTTGATCTCAAAGGCTTTATATTTCCCGTCCCTGGGATCAAATTTGATGTCGAAGTTGGAAAAGCCCACAAACCGGATCTCCTCCAGAAAATGTCGAAAAATGTCGTAGAGTTCCCCGCCGGGCTCGGTGATAATAACGGCGTGGTTGCCGATGCCGTGGCGGGTATGCTCCTCTAAAAGCACGTGGCCCAGGCACATGAGCCGGACCTTCCCCTCTTCGTCGGAATAACAGGTCAGCACCCGCATATTCTCGTCCCCGCCGGGGATAAAGTCCTGGATAATAAGGGAATCTTCATAGCCGTGGCCGTAAATATCGTCAATGACCCGGTCTACCTCCTCCCGCGTCTGGAGGATGTAGGCCTTTTTCTGCGTGTCAAAGGGGTGGTCCCAGTAGGTGGCGGACTCGGCGGGCTTCACCGCAAAGGGCCCGGGGAAGGGCAGGGTAAAGTCGTGGCCCATCTCCTTTTTATAAACAAAGGTAGCCGGGTGGTCGATCCCGTACTTCTCACACAAAGCGTAAAACCGTTCCTTGTGTATGAGTTCCTCCATCTGTTCCAAAGACACATAGGGAGCCACCACGTTTGGAGGGTATTTCCCCAGATTGGCGGAGATGGCCGTCAAATAGTCGTCCCCGCAGCCCAGCAGAAGGATGGTCTTGCCGGGAAACTGGGCCGAAACATGGGAGACGTTTTCCAGCACCTTCTCCGGTTCGGAATTGCGGTCGCTGACCCGGTAGTCGATGATGGAGCTTCCGTAACAGGGTCCCGAAGGGTAGCGGCCGTAAGCCACAGTCTTGACTCCGTAAGCCTCGTGAAAGGCCCTGGCCATAGAGTAGACGTTGATGTCGGCCCCCAGAAGAAGGGGGACGAAGGGTTGGTCGTTCATTGGTATGCCTCCAAGTATTTTATCATATCGGACTCTTACCCCACGCTCCGCTTCACCTGGTAGACGCTCTGGATCTGGCCCAGCTTGTTTACCACGTTCACCAACTCGTCCCGGTCCTTGACCTCCACCACCACGGAGATGACGGCGTAGCCGTCGGGCATGGCCCTGGCGGAAAGGCTGGTCACCTTCACCTTGGCGGAGGAAAGGGCCATAGCAACGTCCAGGGTAAGGCCGTCCCGGTCCTTGGCGGAAAGCTCCAAAGCGGTCTGGTAGCCGGGCAGGTCTCCCTCCACCCAGTCCACCTTGATCCACCGGCCCGCCTCGTCGGGCTTTCGGTTCTCTACGATGGCGTTGGGGCAGTCGGAGCGGTGGACCGATACGCCAAAGCCCCGGGTGATAAAGCCCACCACCGGGTCTCCGGGAACGGGGGTACAGCACTTGGCGAATTTCACCAGGCAGTTGTCCAGCCCCTCCACAATGATACCCGACTGAGACTTTCTGGGAATGCGGGGCTGCTTGGGGGCGGTGTCGGCGGAAGAGGAGGGCATAATGACCTTGTCCACATTGCTCGCCAGCTTCTCCACCGCAAGCTTGTCGGCGGCGGCCTTATCCAGACGGATCAACTCATCCCGGAACCGGGCCACTGTCTTTACCGCCGAGACCCCGCCGTAGCCGATGGCGTTATAAAGCTCATCCAAGCTCCCATATCGGGATTTTTTGAGAAGGCCGGGAAGCACCGTCTCGTCGGTGATCTGGGCCAGGGTAAGCCCCTGGTGCTTCAGTTCCGCCTCGAAGGCGGCGCGGCCCGTGGCGATATTCTCCTCCCGCCGTTCCTTCTTGAACCACTGGCGGATCTTGTTCCGGGCCTCGTTGGATTTGCACAGCTTCAGCCAGTCCCGGCTGGGACCATGGGCGGTCTTGGAGGTGATGATCTCCACAATGTCCCCCGACTTCAGCTCCGTCTCAAAGGGAACGATCCGGCCGTTGACCTTGGCCCCTGTCATCCGGTTTCCTACGGCGGAGTGGATGGAGTAGGCAAAGTCAATGGGAGTGGCCCCGGCGGGGAGGCTCTTCACGTCCCCCTGGGGGGTAAAGACAAAGACCTCGTCGGCGAACATATCCACCTTCAGGGTGGACATGAACTCGTCCGGATCCGCGTCCTGCTGGCTCTCCAGAAGCTTGCGGACCCACTCGAAGGCCTCCTCGGTGCCCAGGTCCTGGTTTGCCATGCCCTGCTTATATTTCCAGTGGGCGGCAATGCCGTATTCGGCGGTATTGTGCATTTCCTCCGTGCGGATCTGGACCTCAAAGGGAATGCCCTCCCGGCCGATGACGGTGGTGTGGAGGGACTGGTAGCCGTTGGGCTTGGGGGTGGAGATATAGTCCTTGAACCGGCCCAGCACGGGGTTGAACATATCGTGGATACAGCCCAGTACATAGTAGCAGGTGGGCACGTCGGAGACAATGACCCGGAAGGCGTACAAATCGAAGATCTCGTCCAGGGTCTTATTTTGGGTATACATCTTCCGGTAGATGGAGTAGGTGTGCTTCACCCGCCCGTAGACCTGACAGCGGATATTCTCCTCGGTCATCCGGTCCCGGATCCGCTTCTGGATGGAGCCAAGGAATTCCTCGTGGGCGGAGGACCGGGCAGCAAGCTCGTCGGCGATCTCCTGGTAGCCCACCGGGTCCAGATATTTGAGGGAGGTATCCTCCAACTCCCACTTGATCCGCTGCATTCCCAGACGGTGGGCAATGGGAGCGTAGATCTCCATGGTCTCCAGGGCCTTTTCCCGCTGCTTCCTGGCCGATTGGTACTCCATGGTCCGCATATTGTGGAGCCGGTCGCAGATCTTGATGAGGATCACCCGGATGTCCTTGGCCATGGCCAAAAACATTTTCCGCAGGTTCTCCATCTGCTCCTCCTCTTTGGAGGTGTACTGCACCCTCGTCAGCTTGGTAACGCCCTCCACCAGGAGGGCCACAGGCTCCCCAAACCGTTTGGCGATATCCTCATGGGTCGCGCCGGTATCCTCGATGACGTCGTGGAGAAGGGCGGCGATGATGGAATCAGCGTCCAACTCCAGTTCGGCCACGATCTCAGCCACCGCCAGGGGGTGGATGATATAGGGCTCCCCGCTCTTCCGAAGCTGGCCGGAGTGGGCGTTGTCGGCAAAGGAGAAGGCGTCAAAAAGCCTCTGGGTATCCGCGGTGGGATTATAGCCTTTGATCTTATCCTCCAGGGCTTGATACCGCTCTAAAATGGGATCCATACCGTCTTCCTCCCTTCCCTGTCATTCCGCCGCCAGACGGCGCAGCCTCTTCATCAGTTCCGCCTGCTCCAGGTCCACCTTTTCCCCGGCCTCCCGGATCTGAAGGCGAAGGTGGTCCGCCGTCCGTTCCATCCGGATCAGTCCCCGGTCGTGAAAGACCTCCAGGCACACCTGGGTGCGCATGAATTCCTCCCGGACGCCGCAGCTTCGGCCCACGTTCCGGGCCAGCCGCTGGGCCGTATCTTCAATGACCCCCTCCCCCCGGCGGGAGGAGAGGTAGCGCCACAGGTTGGCAAACTCCAGCCGGGAAGGGAGAAGGGCCTGGGCCTCCACAGGGGCCAGAGCCTCCCCCGCCATCAGCCGCCGGAACAGTTCCTCCTCCACCTGGGCCCTGGTCCGGGCCGGGCGAAGGTCGCTGACCTGAAGCTGGACGTTCCGCCAACCCTTATACTCGTTGATTTGGGGATAGAAGCACACATCCACCCGCTGGCTGTCCGCTACCCCCGCCTCCTCCGCAGTGGCGGAAAAGAAGATGGCGTCCAAACTCCTCCCTCCGGCGGAGAGCTTCAATTTCATATGTTTCCCATTTCCCACCTGGGTCAGTCCGTTGACGGCGCACCGGTCCAGCCGGAACACAGGCTTTGGGTTCCCCGGCCCATAGGGCTCCAGCAGGGAAAGGGCCGCCACCTCCTCCTGGGTGAGAAGGGTGGGATCCTCCAGCACGCAGTCCACCGTCAAGGCGGCCACCGGCACTTTCTCCTCCCTAGCTTTTCGGGTCAGGTCGTTGATCCGCTCCCGGAAGGGAGGAATGTTTTCTTCCAAAATGGTAAAGCCCGCCGCCAATTCGTGGCCGCCGTACGCCTCCAGCAGGTCGGTGCAGCCCTCCAGCAAAGCGAACAGGTTGACATCTCCGTAAGACCGGCAGGAGCCCTTCCCCCGGCCTTCGCTCAGGCAGATCATAAAGGCGGGGACGGCGTATTTCTCCGTCAGGCGGGAGGCCACGATGCCCACCACCCCCTGGTGCCAGGAGTCCCCGGCCAGGACCAGGGCGTCCCGCTCCCCGGCGGGAAGGGCGTCCACCAGAAGGTCGCACTGGGAGAAGATCTCCGCCTCCAACTCCTGACGCTTCCGGTTCAGGGCGCAGAGGGTCTGGGCCAACTCCTCCGCCCGCGCCTGCTCACCCGTCAGCAGCAGTTCCAGGGCCACCTCGGAGCAGCCCATCCGGCCCGCAGCGTTGATCCGGGGCGCCAGGGTATAGCCCACAGAGGTGGAGGAGAGGGCTTTTCCCTCCGCCCCGGACTCCCGCAAAAGAGCCTTGAGCCCCGGCCGGGATGTATTGGGCAGGGCAGAAAGTCCCCGGCGGACGATGGTACGGTTTTCGTCCATCAGGGTCATCACATCGGCTACGGTGCCAAGGGCGGCCAGGTCGGCGTACCGGTCCAGAAGTTCCTTCTCCCGTCCGGGTCCCGCCAAAGCCATACACAGCTTCAGGGCCACCCCTACCCCCGCCAGCTGTTTAAAGGGATAGGGGCAGTCCCCCCGGTGGGGATCCACCACCGCCTGGGCGTCAGGCAGTTCGTCCTTGCATTCGTGGTGGTCTGTAATAATGACGTCCAGGCCCAGGTCTTTGGCGTATTGGGCCTCCTCCACGGCGGTAATGCCGCAGTCTACCGTGACCACCACCCTGGCCCCTTCCTGGGCCAGCCGTTCCACCGCCCCCCGGTTCAGGCCGTAGCCCTCCTCCAGGCGGTTAGGGATGTAGGGAAGGACCCCGGCCCCCTCCCGGCTCAAAAAGTCGGAAAGAAGACAGGTGGCGGTAATGCCGTCCACATCATAGTCTCCATATACGGCCACGGTCTCTCCCGTCTCCAGGGCTTTTTTCAGCCGCACTACCGCCTTGTCCATATCCTTCATGCCCATGGGGTCATGAAGGGAGGGTTCCTCATAGAGGAACCGCCGGGCCTCCTCCGGCTCCGTCACCCCCCGGGCCGCCAGAACTCTGGCGCACAGGGCGGGTACTCCCGCCGCCTCCAACGGCCGGCAGGCCGCGGGGGGAAGGTCGTTCCATTGTCTGTATCTCATGGGGATTTCCACTCTCTCCTTTGCCCATAAGGGCGGGATAAAACGATTAACAAATATTATATCAAATTTGGCCGGGAGAAACAATCCCCTACTTTTCCAGGGGGAGGAAACAAAATTTTCCCTTTCTCCAAAAAAAATTTTCTTTTCCCGGAACTTTTTTCGTGACCTTTCGTCAAAGCTATGGTACTATGAGAATGCGTCCCAAACCACAAGAAAAAAAGGAGAATCACACCATGAATTTTAAGCGTGTTTCCGCCGCGGCCCTGGCTACGGTCCTGGCCGCCTCCATGCTTCCCGCCGCTATGGCCGCCGACCTGCCCGAGGACTGGACCCCCGCTGACGGCGCCCGCGGCCCCATGCTCATTTCCCCCAACCCCGACTCCGGCGATATCGCCCTGCCCACCGACGGCCTTCTGGTGGAGGACGGGGTGTATACCGAACCCACGGTCCCCGAGTATGTGGGACCCGAGGCGGAAGGCTCCGACCTGCTCGTCCCAACAAATATGCCCGAGGTAGAAGTCCCTGCCCCCAATGGCGGGTATAAGACCTCCATCTCCGTCAACGGCAAGACCCTGGAGGCTTTTGACTTTGACCACGAGATCCCCGGCTGGGGCAGCCAGACCGTCACCTGGAAGATCAATGAGCTGGATACCGTCCCCGCCGGTTACATCCCCCTTCGGGCCGTGATCCAGGCCGACGGCGGCAGCGCCTACTGGGATTCCTACGAGTACAGCAGTTCCTTCTACTATGAGTTTGGCAACATCACGGCCAACTTCAACGACATGTCTGTGTCCGTGAACGACGAGGTGGTAGAGGGGGCCCAGGCCCTGCTTCTGAACGGCGTGACCTATGTTCCCGTCAGCGTACTGGAGAAGCTGGAGGGCGTTACCGTCACCGACAACTCCACCGCCGCCGGGGAGAGCTATGAGATCACCACCCCCAATGGGACCCCCCTCATGATGCTGGCCTCCGCCATTATGGAGACCGCCGGCATAGGCCGGGGCATGAAGAGCACCCCTGCCGAACTGGAGAACATCTACGGCGAGAGCATGGGCTTTAAGGCCGAGTACATGACCGAGGGCGTGGCGTTCCTGCCCATGATGGTCTCTCCCGACACCCTGGTGCTGGGCAAGATGGCCGAGGGCGCCGAGGAGTCCCTGCGGGAGAGTCTGGAAGCCTTCCGCAAGAGCCAGGAGGAGACCTTCTCCTGGTATCTGGCCCAGAACCTTCCCAAGGTGGAGAACGCCAAGTTCGTTACCAGCGGCGAGTGGTTCATGTTCCTCATTGCCGAGAACGCCGACGAGGCGGTGACCCTCTTCGAGACCAGCGTGGCGGAGATGGAATAAATCAAAACGATCCCGTAAGGAGGGACCCCCGGATGAGCATTCATCCGGGGGTCCCTGGTTTTTCTACAGAGAGAGGATACAAAAGGAGGCAGTGGTTTCATACCTGGGCGGGCGGGTTTACCCCTACGGGTATGTGACATCCGTAAAGCGGCAAAGCCGCTAAGGGCTGTCCAATGGAACCCGCCCCTACGCATTGCCCACCTTCGTAGGGGCCGGTTCTAAACCGGCCCGCATCCATTGATTTCCCCATGGTCCGGCGAAATGGAAATACGGATTGCCACGGGCCCTTCGGGCCCTCGCAATGACAGGCTGGAAGGGGTACCGCACCTGGACGGGCGGACACATAGGTCCGCCCCTACGGACACGTTCGTTAGAAATCTGTAGGGGCGCACCTATGTGTGCGTCCGTAAGGTGGTACTATATCGGCCTTTCCCGAAAGAGAGCCATGTCCGGCTCCGCCGGACCAATTCAATGAGTCGCCTCCGGCGACAACAAGTGAAATAGCTTTTAGCTTTTTAAC
>CANOHR010000035.1 GCA_947565875.1 uncultured Pseudoflavonifractor sp. | reverse complement strand
ACGCGACCCTCTCCAATGGCCTTCAGACTAAGGCGGAATATGTGGTGGAGTTTTTTGGGGACTACTCCACCCAGAGCGAATACTATCAGCATGTGGTCACCTACGTGAACAACAACTCCGAGGGGAAGGACAAGGTGGAGATGCAGTTCTTGGACCCCAACGGCTCTATCCGCTTTTCCACCTTCGGTCTGGCAGCTTATAGCTCCCCCGGTACCCCGGATATCGCCGGAGCCCTCAGCGGAGAGACGCCCCAGACCACCCCCTGGACCGGCAAGGATCCCTCCACCGGAGAGCATATCATGGCGGTTACCGTTCCCGTGGTCGTGGACGGGCGGGCGGTGGCAGCGGTTCGGTATGTCACCTCTCTCCGGTTGGTGGACCGGCAGCTTGTCATCATTGTCTCCATCACCGCCGCCATCGGTCTTGTAATATTGCTGCTGGTGTATGTGTCCAATCTCTATTTTGTCAGATCGATCGTGGAACCGGTGGCCAGTATTACCGAGATCACCAAACGGATCGCCGGCGGCAGCTACGGTATACAAATCGAAAAGCAGCACGATGATGAGATTGGCGACCTGACCGACGCCATCAATGACATGTCCACCCGGATCGACCAGGCGGAGAAGATGAAGTCAGAGTTCATTTCTTCCGTTTCCCACGAACTGCGCACTCCCCTTACCGCTATCAACGGATGGGCTGAGACCATCCAGCGGGGGGAGGTCCGGGACGCGGACGACGTGAAAAAGGGCATGGGGATCATTGTCTCCGAGGCCAAGCGACTTACCAACATGGTGGAGGAACTGCTGGAGTTTTCCCGGATCGAGGACGGGCGCTTTACATTATCCATCGAACCGCTGGATCTGAAGGCGGAATTTGAGGATGCGGTCTATACCTACCGGGAATTCTTTCGAAAGGACGGTATTGAACTTACATATATAGACAGCGAAGAGGAGTTTCCCACCGTAGACGCGGATCCGGAGCGGCTCCGGCAGGTCTTCTGCAACATTATGGATAACGCTGCCAAGCATGGCGGAAGCGGCGAGCGCATCGACTGTGCCATTCATCAGGAGGGGGAGTGGGCCGTTATCACCGTTCGGGACTATGGCCCCGGCGTCCCGGAGGACGAGCTTCCCCATGTGAAGAACAAATTTTATAAGGGGTCCTCCAAGGCTCGAGGGTCCGGGATCGGTCTGGCAGTCTGCGAGGAGATCGTCAGCCGCCACGGGGGAGAATTGATTATCGGCAACGCCGAAGGGGGTGGGTGCGTTGTCACCATCCGCCTTCCGGTGGGAGTGCCTACCATTGGTGGAACATAAGTTCTATTTTTCGGCCCGCGCCTCTTGCAAAAGCGGCGCGGGTTTGATAAAATAAAAGGAACGGGATAAGCGCGGTACGTTCCCATGGAAAATCCCATTTTATATGGCGCTACCCAAAGGAGAACCGGAACTCTATGCTGAAACAACTGCTTTTTCTTGCCGCCGGGGGCTTTAAGACTGTGATTGGCGGGCAGGCCCTTTTGGAGGGTATTTTGATGATGGGCCCCGACAAAAAATCCATTGTGGTGCGTAAACCGGACGGGGAATTGGAGGTCAAGACCGAGCCACGGAAGCTTTTAAAGGACCGGTTTCCCTTTGTGGGTCTGCCCCTGATACGGGGCGTGGTGAATTTTTGCTCCTCCATGTATAACGGAGTCACCGCTCTGATGTATTCCGCTGAATTTTACCCCGAGGAGGATGAGCCGGAGGAGCCCTCCAAATGGGAGAGATGGCTGGAGGAAAAGCTGGGCAGCGAAAAGCTTACGGGAGCCATTATCACCCTCTCCGTGGTGATGGGGATGGCTTTTTCCGTGGGATTGTTCATCCTGCTTCCCACAGCTCTGGGAGGGCTTGTGGTCCGGTTGTTTCCCGGCTGCCCCATCTGGGGCAGGAATCTGATCGAGGGGATTTTGAAGGTGGTCATCTTTCTTCTCTATCTGATCCTGTGTTCCAAAATGAAGGATATCCACCGTACCTTTCAGTACCATGGAGCGGAACATAAGACCATTTTCTGCTATGAGGCGGGCCTTCCCCTGACGGTGGAGAACGTCCGTAAGCAGCCCAAGCACCATCCCCGCTGCGGTACCAGCTTTCTGTTTGTTGTTATAGTGGTATCCATCCTGCTTTCCAGCGTGATATTCTCCTACATCCAGGTGGAAAACACCTTTGCCCGGATGGGGATGCACCTTCTGATGCTGCCGGTGATCGTCAGTATCACTTATGAATTCAACCGCTATGTGGGTGGTCACGAGGGGCCTCTTTGCCGCTTGGTCAGGAGCCCCGGCATGGCGATCCAGCGCTGGACCACCTTTGAGCCTGACGAGCGCATGATCGAGGTAGGTATCCGCGCCCTTACCGAGGTGCTGCCCCAGGTGGAGGGAGCGGACAAATGGTAAAGCTGTGAGGTGAGAGAGATGGCATCCACCTATAATACCCTTTATTTAGACGCCCGGCGAAAGCTGAAGGCAGCGGGGATCCCCGCTGCCCAGCTGGAGGCCCGGGAGATCGTCTGCTATGTGGCGGGAAAGAGCCGGGAGGATTTCTACCGGGATCTGACCCTTTATGCCTCCGATCAGACTGCGGATAAGATCCAGGAACTGACCCAGCGCCGTCTGGCGGGGGAGCCGGTGGCCTACATCATTGGAGAGTGGGAGTTTTACGGCCTCAGCCTGGATGTGTGCCGGGATGTATTGATCCCCCGGATGGATACGGAGGTACTGGCGGAGCAGGCCATTCTGGCGGCCCGGGCCGCCGGGGAGGGCTGTCGGGTGTTGGACCTGTGCGCTGGAAGCGGCTGTGTGGGGCTGGCGGTAGCCGCCAATGTGCCGGAATGCCGGGTGGTGTTGGCCGATATATCGGAGGGAGCCCTTCGGGTCTGCCGGCAGAATATCCGCCGGTGCGAGCTTTCCGACCGGGTGATCTGCGCCTTCGCCGACGCAAAGCTGCCCCCTCTGCCGGCCCTGTGGGATTTTGACGTGATTGCCTGTAATCCGCCCTATATTCCCACGGCGGATATCCTGACCCTGGACTCTTCGGTGAAAGATTACGAGCCCCGTGAGGCGCTGGATGGTGGGGCGGACGGTCTGGACTTTTACCGGGTGGTGTGCGCCAAATGGAAGGGAGCCCTCCGTCTGGGGGGCAGGCTCCTCTTTGAAGTGGGAGCGGGGCAGGCCTCTGATGTGGAGGTGCTGATGGGTCAGAACGGCTTTGAGGATATTCAGTCTTTCCAGGATACTCAGGGGATCTGGCGGGTGGTCTCTGGCTCTATCAACGAATAAGTCCCTTTTATAGTACACTTTTTTCCCTACAATAGGACCATACCAAGGGCCTGCGGGCCGACTGGAGCAATATATTTGGAAAGGCCCCGCCTTTCGAGAGGAGAAGGAACATGGCAGAAAAGAAAAAAACGCCCATCACCCAGCCCGGACAGGCCGCAGATAAGAAAAAGGCTTTGGATACGGCCTTGGCTCAGATCGAGAAGGACTATGGCAAAGGCGCCGTCATGCGTCTGGGAGAGAACAGCCACGTAGTAGTGGAGGCCATTCCCACCGGTTCCCTGGCTCTGGACCTGGCGCTGGGGATCGGGGGTGTTCCCAAGGGACGGATCATTGAGATCTACGGCCCGGAATCCTCCGGCAAGACCACCCTGGCCCTCCATATCGTGGCCCAGGCCCAGCAGCGGGGCGGTGAGGTAGCCTATATCGACGCTGAACATGCTCTGGATCCCGTTTATGCCCAGGCTTTGGGGGTGGATATCGATTCCATGCTTATCTCCCAGCCCGACACCGGGGAGCAGGGCCTGGAGATCTGCGAGGCGCTGGTGCGTTCCGGCGCGATAGACGTGGTGGTGGTGGACTCGGTGGCGGCCCTGACCCCTCGGGCGGAGATCGAAGGAGACATGGGAGACGCTCATGTGGGCCTTCTGGCCCGGCTCATGTCCCAGGCCCTCCGTAAGTTGGCAGGAGTCATCTCCAAGACCAACTGTATCGTCATCTTTATCAATCAGCTTCGGGAGAAGGTGGGGGTCGTCTACGGAAACCCTGAGGTCACCACCGGAGGTCGGGCGCTGAAGTTTTATTCCTCCGTCCGGATCGATATCCGCCGGGTGGAGGGACTGAAGAACGGTTCCGAAGTCATCGGCAACCATGTTCGGGCCAAGATCGTGAAGAACAAGGTGGCCCCTCCCTTCAAGCAGGCGGAGTTTGATATCCTCTTTGGGCAGGGCATTGCCAAGGAAGGAGAATTGGTGGACATGGGCGTCCAGCTGGACTTTGTCCAGAAGTCCGGCTCCTGGTTCTCCATGGGCGAGGTGCGCATTGGCCAGGGCCGGGACGCCGCACGGCAGTATCTGAAGGATAATCCCGATGTGGCGGAAAAGCTGGAGGCGGATATTCGGGCCAACGCCTCCAAGCTGACCATGGGGAAGAGCGTTTCCCGGGCCTCCGGCAAGGCAGGCGCCGGGAAGGAGGACTCTGCTTCCCGCTCCGCCAGCCGGGGGGTAGACGTGTCCGCCGAGGACTTTGAGGACGGGGAAGACTAAAGCGTGCAGATCGTAAAATTAGAGCCCTCCAAGCATGTCAAGGAACGGTGGCTGTGCTGGCTGGAGGACGGCTCCTGTATCCGGGTGACGGAAAACGAGGTGGTCTCCTTTGCCCTCTATACCGGCATGGAGATCTCCGATGAACTCTATGACCGGCTTACTGAGAGCGCCGGGAAGAGCGCGGCCCGGAGCAAAGCCCTGGACCTGATCTCCTCCCGGCCCATGTCCCGGAAGGAGTTGGTGAACAAGCTCACCGCCCGCCGCCCCCGTGGAAAGGATGGCCGGGAACGGCCTCCCTTTGCCACGGCGGAACAGGCGGAGGAGGTGGCCGACTGGCTGGAGGACTTGGGGTATTTGAACGACGCCGAGTACGCAAAGACCGTGGCCCGGCACTATTCCGCCAAGGGCTACGGGGAACGGAAGCTTCGGGATGAGTTCTTCCTCCGGGGGATCCCCCGGGAATACTGGGAGGAGGCCCTTCTGGAGGCCCAGGAGCCTGAGACCGGGATCGACGACTTCCTTCAAAAGCGGTTCCGGGGCAAGGTCCCCGACGAAAAGGACCTGAAGCGGGCCTCTGACGCTCTGGCCAGAAGGGGCTACCGCTGGAGCGAGATCCGGGAGGGATTGAACCGCTATGGAGCGGACATCGAGGAGGATTGACCTCTACTTTATCCGATAAGGAGACTTTTGTCTTGAAAATCGCTTTCATTTCTCTGGGCTGCTCTAAAAATCTTATCAACACCGAGCAGATGATGGCTCTCTGCCGGGATGCCGGACATGAGGTGACCGGGGAGCCGGAGGGGTGCGATGTGGCAGTACTCAACACCTGCGGCTTCATCGACGCGGCCAAGAGCGAAGCCATCGAACACATCATTGCTCTGGGGGAGTTAAAGCGGGCGGGAAAGCTGGGCAAGCTTCTGGTCTGCGGTTGTCTTTCCCAGCGTTACCGGGAGGAGATCCGCGGGGAACTTCCCGAGGTGGACGGTATGATGGGGACTGGCAGCTATGAAGATATCGTCTCCGCCGTGGAGGCGGTGTGGGCGGGGGAGACACCTGAACGTTTTGGGGATATCTCCGCCACCACCGAGGAGGGGGAGCGGCTCATCACCGGGCCGGGCTACACCGCCTTCCTGAAGATCGCCGAGGGCTGCGACAACTTCTGCGCCTTCTGTATCATCCCCTATCTCCGGGGCCGCTACCGCAGCCGCCCTATGGAGTCGGTGCTGAAGGAGGCGAAGGAACTGGCGGACTCCGGGGTGAAGGAGTTGATCCTCATCGCCCAGGACATCGGCCCCTATGGAAAGGATCTCTACGGGGAAGGGCGGCTGCCCCTGCTGTTGAGAGAATTATGTAAACTTCCCTTCCGCTGGATCCGGCTCCACTACCTATACCCCGACCATTTTGACGACGAACTCATCAAGGTCATTGCCGAGGAGAGAAAGATCGTCAAGTATCTGGATATTCCTCTTCAGCATTGCAGCGACCATCTTTTGAAGTCCATGAACCGCTGGGGGACGGAGGAGAGCCTACGGGAGTTGCTGCGGAAGCTGCGGGAGAGGATCCCCGGCCTGGTCCTTCGCACCTCCCTGATCTGCGGCCTTCCCGGAGAGACAGAGGCGGATTTTGAAGCCCTTTGCCGTTTTGTTACCGAGACAGGCATCGAGCGGGCGGGGGTGTTCCAGTATTCCCGGGAGGAGGGGACCCGTGCGGCGGAAATGCCGGACCAGGTCCCGGAAGAGATCGCCCAGCAGCGGGTGGAGCGGCTGGTGGAACTTCAGTCCGCGGTACTGGACAGGTACAATGAAAGCCGTCTGGGGACGGTGATGGAGGTCCTGTGTGAGGGCTTTGATCCTCAGATGGGCTGTTTTGCCGGACGGACCTACGCAGACTCGGTGGAGGTGGACGGCAGAGTCTTCTTTACCGCCTCCGGAGTGGTCCCGGCGGGGGAATTTGTCTATGTGCGCCTCACAGGGACCGAGGACGGGGACCTGACAGGTGAGATCGAGGAGTGAGGAAATGAACACAGCCAATAAGCTGACTCTGCTGCGGGTGTTGATGATCCCGGCATTTCTGTTGGTGCTGTACCTGGGGTTTCCGGGGAGCAACTATGTGGCCCTGGTCATATTTGTATTGGCCAGCCTTACCGATCTGCTGGACGGTCACATTGCCCGGAGCCGGAACCTGGTCACCGACTTTGGAAAGTTTATGGACCCCCTGGCGGATAAGGTGCTGGTGGTGACAGCCATGCTCTGGTTCGTGGAGTGTGGGAAAATGCCTGCCTGGGCGGTGGCCATCGTCATTTTTCGGGAATTTGCCGTGTCGGGAATGCGGCTTATCGCCGTGGAGGGAGGCCGGGTCATTGCAGCGGGCTGGTCGGGAAAGGTGAAGACCGCCTCCACCATGATCTGCCTCATCCTCATGTTCCTGCCCTTTTTGCCCGGCTGGGTCAATACCGCCTGCGTCTGGGTGATCGTCGTTACCACCCTCTATTCCGGGGCGGAATATTTTGTCAAGAACCGGGATGTATTTGACTGGAGCCAACTATAAACGAGCCCCCGGACGGCGCTGCCGTCCGGGGGTGTTTTGTAAGGGCAAATGAAAAGGTCCTGGCGGGCCGGTTTGGAACCGGTCCCTACGAAGGTTGGCAATGTGTAGGGGCGGGTTCTAAACCCGCCCGCACAGGGATGGAACCACCGCTAAATTTTTATTTATCTCTTCTCCGTTCCGGAGGTCTCCTCCAGCCGCCGCAAGAGGTCTCGGAGGCTTTGCAGGGAGGCGGCGGCTGTTTCGGTGGAAACACCGTCAAAGACGTGCAGAACATCGGTGACCATGTCCACCAGAAGGGCCTCTCTCTCAGAGCTTAGCTCGGGTAGCAGCCCCTCCTCCCGCTTTTGGGCGATAAGCCCGGTCAAATATTCCTCGTATGCATTCATGGAGATCACCTCACTCATATTGTAGGTCAAAATCACCCTAATATCAATAGGTCAATTTGCCATAATGGTTTTGGGTGATGGTATGTCCAGATTGAGAGACCTGCGGAAAAAGAGAAAGTATACCCAGATGAAAATGCAGATGCTGACCGGGATCGACCAGAGCGATTATTCCAAGATCGAAAGCGGAAAACGCTACTACAGCTTTGAACAGTGCCGGAAGATCGCGCTGGCCCTGGGTACCAGCATGGATTATCTGGCGGGGCTTACCGATGTGGAGGAGCCCTATCCCAGAAGGGATGCCACCTCTTGACACCTTCCGTCTCCCATGATAATATACTGCTGGTGAAAATACAAGCGCTATGAACGGAAAAAGTAGGTTTCGGCGCCGTCCACAGAAAGAGCCTGCCATTGGCTGAGAGCGGGCTTGGGAGCGGCCGGAAGTGAATTGCATTCCGGGAGCGGGGAGGGTAACGCCTTCCGGTCGGGCCCCGTTATCGGCTTTTGAGTGAGAAACGAGAGTGGAACCGCGTATCAAACGCCTCTCATGCCTTTGGGCATGGGAGGCGTTTTTGCTTTCGCTCGGAAATTGGAGGAGATATCATGCAGCTTTATAATTCCCTGTCCCACCGGAAGGAAGAGTTCAGGACCCATGAGCCGGGGAAGGTATCCATGTATACCTGCGGCCCCACGGTGTACCACTTTGCCCACATCGGCAATCTCCGCTCCTACATTATGGAGGACGTACTGGAAAAGGCCCTTCGGTGGGAGGGATATGAGGTCAAGCGGGTGATGAATATCACCGACGTGGGCCACCTCTCCTCCGACGCCGACACCGGGGAGGACAAGATGGTAAAGGGGGCCAAGCGGGAACACAAGACGGTGATGGACATCGCCCAATTTTATACCGACGCCTTTTTCGCAGACTGCGGGAAGCTGAATATCAAATACCCCGACGTGGTCCAGCCCGCCACGGGGATGATCCCGGAGTATATTGAGGTCA
>CANOHR010000034.1 GCA_947565875.1 uncultured Pseudoflavonifractor sp. | reverse complement strand
AAAAGGTCCCATGGAGCCCTTAAAAGATTAGCAAGCAAAATATAAGAGTGCTAAAATACAACATAAAAAAGGAGATATTCATCATGTTTGGTATGCTTCCCTTTGAGCGCAGCGACAATAATCTGTTCGACACCTTTGATTCCTTTGCCCGGGATTTCTTCCGCAAGTCCAATACGGACCTGCCCGCCTTCCGGACCGACATCCGGGACACCGGCGACAGCTATGTGCTAGAGGCTGAACTGCCCGGCTTTAAGAAGGAGGATATTACCCTGGACCTGAAGGATGGGATCCTTACCATCACCGCCGCCCACAGCGACGAGAGCGAGGAGAAGGCCGCCGACGGGACTTACATCCGCCGGGAGCGCCGCTACGGCTCCTTCCAGCGCAGCTTTGACGTGACGGGCATCGAGGAGAAGAGCATTACCGCCGCCTATGAAAACGGCGTGCTGGCCCTGACACTTCCCAAGGCGAAGCCTGTGGAGCCGGAGACCCACCGCATCGAGATCCGGTAAACGGACGCAGCGGGACCGGCCAGCATACGCTGGCCGGTCCCTTTTCCTGTCCGTGAGAAAACAAATAAGAAGGTGAACCGCTATGAACCCTCAGAATTATACCAAGAAAACCACCGAGGCCCTTCAGTCCGCCCAAGCCCTTACCCTGTCCCATGGAAACCAGCAGATGGAGCAGTGCCATTTGCTGCTGGCTCTGCTGGAGTCGGAGAACGGCCTGGTCCCTCAGCTGCTGGCTGGGATGGGCCTTACCGTGCCAAGCCTCCAGGCCGCCGTCCGAGCCATGGTGGAGCGGCTTCCCAAGGTCTCCGGCCCCGGCCGGGAGGCGGGAAAGCTCTACATCTCTCCGGGGGTAGACCGGGCCCTCAACGCCGCGGAGGAGACGGCGAAGCAGATGAAGGACGAGTATGTCTCGGTGGAGCATCTGCTTCTTGCCTTGGTGAAGGTCCCGGAGCGGGAGTTGGGGGACCTCTTCCGAACCTATCAGGTCACCCAGGAGGGGATCCTGCGGGCGCTATCCGCCATCCGGGGCAGCCAGCAGGTGACCTCGGACGACCCGGAGGAGACCTATGACGCGCTGAAAAAGTACGGCGCCGACCTTGTAGAGCGGGCCCGGCAGAACAAGCTGGATCCGGTGATCGGGCGGGATGAGGAGATTCGGAATGTGATCCGGATCCTCTCCCGGAAAAGCAAAAATAACCCCGTCCTTATCGGGGAGCCCGGCGTGGGAAAGACCGCCATCGCCGAGGGGCTGGCCCAGCGGATCGTGAGGGGGGACGTACCGAGCGCTCTGAAGGACAAGACGGTCTTCAGCCTGGATATGGGGGCCCTGATCGCGGGGGCCAAGTACCGGGGAGAGTTTGAGGAGCGGTTGAAGGCGGTCCTGGGCGAGGTGAAGAAGTCGGAGGGAAGGATCCTCCTGTTTATCGACGAACTCCACACCATCGTGGGGGCGGGAAAGACCGAGGGCAGTATGGACGCGGGCAATCTTTTGAAGCCCATGCTGGCCCGGGGAGAACTCCACTGTATCGGCGCCACCACTCTCAACGAATACCGCCAGTATATCGAGAAGGACGCCGCCCTGGAGCGCCGGTTCCAACCGGTACTGGTGAAGGAGCCGGACCTGGAGGATACGGTGGCTATCCTCCGGGGCCTGAAGGAACGCTACCAGGTATTTCACGGGGTGAAGATCACCGACGCCGCCATCATTGCCGCCGCCAATCTGAGTAACCGTTATATCACCGACCGGTTCCTTCCCGACAAGGCCATCGACCTTATCGACGAGGCCTGCGCCACCGTCCGTACCGAGATGGACTCTATGCCCACCGAGCTGGATACGCTCCAGGGAAAGATGACCCAGCTGGAGATCCAGGAGGCTGCTCTGGTAAAGGAGACGGACGAGCTTTCCCAGGAGCGGCTGGCCGATATCCGCCGGGAACTGTCCGATATGAAAGAGGACTTCCGGGCCAAAAAGGCCCAGTGGGAGAATGAGAAGGGAGCCATTGGCCGTTTGCAGAAGCTTCGGGAGGACCTGGAGGCTGCCAATGCTGAGCTAGCCCAGGCCCAGCGCCAATATGACCTGAACAAAGCCGCCGAACTCCAGTATGGCAGGATCCCCCAGCTTCAGAAGGAGTTGGAGGCCCAGGAGGCGGTGGCGAATCAGAGCCGGGAGGGAAGCCTTCTCCGGGATAAGGTCACGGAGGAGGTGGTGGCAAAGATCGTAGAGCGATGGACGGGCATACCCGTCTCCCGGCTGATGGAGGGGGAGCGGGAAAAGCTCCTCCACCTGGAGGATATCCTCCATGAGAGGGTCATCGGTCAGGATGAAGCGGTCCGGCTAGTCAGCGAATCCATCCTGAGAAGCCGGGCTGGGGTGGCCGATCCCGACAAACCCATTGGATCCTTTCTCTTCCTGGGGCCCACCGGCGTGGGGAAGACCGAACTTGCCAAGACCCTGGCCGCCGCCCTTTTTGACAGCGAAAAGAATCTGGTGCGAATTGATATGTCGGAATATATGGAGAAGTTTTCCGTCACCCGGCTCATTGGCGCGCCTCCGGGCTATGTGGGCTATGAGGAGGGAGGACAGCTTACCGAGGCCGTTCGCCGCTCGCCCTACTCCGTTATCCTCTTTGACGAGGTGGAAAAGGCTCACCCTGACGTATTTAACGCCCTTCTCCAGGTGCTGGACGACGGCCGCCTCACCGACGGCCAGGGGCGGACAGTGGACTTTAAAAATACGGTCATCATTCTTACCTCCAACCTGGGAAGCCAGTACCTTCTGGAGGGGATCGGAAGCGACGGAGAGATCACGCCGGAGGCCAAGGCCCGGGTGGAGGCCCTTCTCCGGCAGTCCTTCCGCCCGGAGTTCCTCAACCGGCTGGACGAGATCGTCTTCTATAAACCTCTGGCCCGGGGGGATGTGGAGCAGATCGTGGAACTGATGATAGCGGAACTGAACCAGCGTCTTTCTCAAAGGGGGCTGCGCTGCGTTCTTACCCCGGAGGCAAAGGAGAAGGTCATTGCCGACGCCTACGATCCCCTCTATGGCGCCAGACCTCTGCGACGCTATCTTCAGCACACGGTGGAGACCCTGGTGAGCCGGGCGATCATCGCCGGGAAGACGTCGCAGGGAGATACTCTCACGGTGGACGTTGTGAACGGGGAACTGAGCGTGGAGGAAAAGCAGGTCCTTCGGGGCGAAGTGGTGGAGGACAAATGATAAAAAAGCGGCAGCGCAGGCAGCGCTGCCGCTTTTCCTGTAAAAGGTAAAATATCCGAGCTTCCCTCCGTTTAGCCGGAAGGAAAATTCATAAAATAGATTTGCTATTTCCCTACAAAAGTGCTATCCTTGTACCACGACAAATCCTTGGAAGGAAGCGACGAAAATGAACCAATGGAAAAAACGGCTGGTGGCAATGACCGCCGCCCTGACGCTGGCTTTGACTCTGACTCCGGTCTCCCTGGGGGCGGAAGGTCTGACCCGGGGGCAGGCCCGTGAGCTTTTGCTGGCTGCCGCCGATGATTACGGCGAAGCGGAGAAGGAACTCCTGAAGGGAGACGAGAAGGGGGAACTCCATCTGGACAGGCCCCTGACCCGGGCGGAGGCTCTGGTCATGCTGGAGCGGGCCTTCGGCGGCTTTGACGCCCCTGTGGGGGCCAATGCCCGCATGGCATTTCCTTCTCAGGATTTTACCGATCTCCCGGTCTGGGCAGAGGCTGAGTTGTCCGGGATCCTGGGGGCAGGGCTCGTGAGTGGAACAGGGGAGGGGCAACTGTCCCCTGAAGCGCCTGTGACGCGGGAGGAACTGGATACCCTTATTCGCCGGGCTTACGCCTACAGGGGGACAGAGCTAAAGGATGATTTTTACGCCGCCGTCAATCGGGATTGGCTGGAAACGTCCACCATCCCGGCGGGACAGATGATCAACGGCACCCTCTACACTCTGGCCTTTGAGGTCAATGACCAGATCGCCCGGCTGATCACCGACATTGCCTCCCAGCCCCAGGAGCCGGGCACCGCCGAGGCTAAGATCGCCGCGCTCTACCAGACCGTCATGGATGTGGAAGGCCGGGAGAAGGCGGGGGTGGAGCCGATCCAACAGTATCTGGACGCCATCGACGCCGCCGGGAGCGTGAAGGAGTTGATGGAGGCCGAAGTCAAATTGCGGGAGGAGTTGGGCTTTGTCACCCTCCTGAGCTTTGGCCTTACCATTGATCTGATGGACTCCAGCCGCTATGCCGTCCGGTTTGCTCCCTTTGAGCCCATGCTGGGGAAGGACTTTTACGCCGGGGAGGATCCCACCCTTACGGAAGCGTATTTGAACTTTGTTACCAAACTTTTTATCCTCTGCGGGGAGGAGGAGACTGCGGCCCGGGCCGACGCTCAGCGGGTCTATGATATGGAGAAGGCGGTCTCCAAGGACTCTCTGGATCCTCAGGACAGGGGCAATGTGGACCTTATCTATAACCTCTACACCATGGCCGAACTGGAGACCGTCTTCCCTGGGGTGGACCTAGAGGGCTTTTATGCCGGGAGCGGACTGAAGCTGGCGGAGCAGATCGGGGTCAGCGACGTGGGGGCCATGGAGGCCGCGGCGGCCTACTTTACCGATGAACATCTCTCTGATCTGAAGGCTATGTCCAAAATGGGACTTGCGCTGATGACCTGCGCTACGCTGAATCAGGATTTTATGGAGGCCGAGTATGAGTTCCAGGCCGCCTACTACGGCATGGAGGGCCGCCAGGAGCCGGAGCAGATCGCCGCCGCCCAGGTCCAAAGCCTTTTGGGCGACTATCTCTCCCGGGCCTATACCGAAGCCTATTTTACGCCCCAGGCCAAGGCCGACGTGGAGGAGATGATCGAAGAGTTCATCGCCATCTACAAGGAGCGGCTCCAGAGCCAGAATTGGATGAGCGAGGAGACCCGCGCCATGGCCCTTAAGAAGCTGGACGCCATGCAGGTGAAGGTGGGCTATCCCGACAGCTGGGAGACCTATTTGGACAACGCCGACATCAAGGGCGTGGAGGAGGGAGGCACCTTCTTCTCCAATATGATCGCCGTCCAGAAGGCCGCCCGGGACGATATGCTGTCCTATCAGGGTAAAGGGGTGGACAAGAGCCTGTGGATGATGTCTCCCTACACCGTCAACGCCTGCTATAACGCCACAGCCAACGACATCACCTTCCCTGCTGCCATCCTTCAAAGCCCTCTCTATGATGTAAACGCCGGCCGGGAGGAGAATCTGGGCGGTATCGGCTATATCATTGCCCACGAGATCACCCACGCCTTTGACAATAACGGCGCCAAGTTTGATGAGAAGGGAAACGCCGCCGACTGGTGGACCCAGGCGGATTACGCCGCTTTTCAGGAGAAATGTCAGGCTGTGGTGGCCTGGTACGATGGGCAGGAATCCGCCCCTGGGATCGTCTGTTCCGGGGCGCTGACCCTTAGCGAGAACGTGGCCGACCTGGGAGCCCTGTCCTGCGTGGTGGAGGCGGCGGGAAAGCTGGATGCGCCCGACTATGAGGCCCTTTTCCGGGCGATAGCCCGCGCATGGGCCTCCACCGCTCCCCGGAATACCCTGGAATACCTGTCGGCGGCCGACGTTCACGCCGCCGATAAGCTTCGGGTGAACCGGGCCCTTCAGACAATAGACCTCTTTTACGAGACCTTTGGGATCCGGGAAGGGGACGGTATGTGGGTTTCTCCCGAGGACCGGGTCAGCATTTGGTAAGAAACAAGGAAAGCTCAACAAAAAACCTCGCCGACGGCGAGGTTTTTTGTTGGGATCATTTTTTACCAGCCCATATAGGAAAAATGCATGTAGTCGTGATAGCCGTAGCTGTCGTCGCTGTTGTCCGCCCAGGCGTCGCCGCCCCAGGACCAGCCGTGTTCCCGGAAGATCCGCACCACCGAACTGTTGGGGCTGATGGAGTAGGGGTTGCTTCCCGGTTGCCAGAGGGAGCCGGTCTGAATACGGCCGTTGCGGATCTGGTAGTTTTCGTTCCAGTTGATGTCGATAGCGGTGCCGCAGTTATGCTCTCCCGTGGCCTTGTCTCCCCGCCAGCCGTAACCGCCCAGATCCCGGAAGGGGAATTGCTCGGGGTCGTTGAAGATCTCGGTGAAAATGGCCACCACATCCTGGGCAATGGCGGCATTGATGGGGAAGCTGCCCTCCGAGGCATACTTGTTCCCGTTTTTGTCGATACGCCACATGGGGACGGTGATGGTGGTCATGTGTCGCTCAGCCTCCTGGCGGTTGGGGTAGCGGCGCTGGGAGGCGTTTCCGTAGAGAAGGAGCTTTTTCTGGTCGTTCTCTCCCAGCTTCCGCAGCCAGAAGTTCTGGGTATCGTACTCCTCCTGGGTCACCTGTCCGGCGGCAAGCTGCTCGTAGGAGGCCTCTTCGTCCAACTCCGCCTGGGTGAAGGGACGCATGGTGACGGTATACAGGTTCTGGGCCCGGGTGACGGTGACGCCGCCGTCCATGGAGGCATAATGCTTGGGAGCGTACAGGTCGGCCAACTCCAAAGTGGAAGCGCCCAACTCGGCGGGGATCACCTTGTCCGCCACCAGAAGCCCCCCGTCCTGGTCCAGCAGGCGCAGGGTGATGTCCACAGGATCTCCCCAGACCCGCATTTCCGCCAGGGAGAAGGCCCGCATGAGCAGTGTCGTACCATCGGCGCGCTTGATGGTCTCCCCGCCGCCGAAGGTGCCGTCGGTGCGGCCCTTTATCACTACCGCGTCAAACAGCCGGGAGACAGCCTCCTGATGGGCTTGGTCCATGGTATCCCAATCGGAGAAGGAGGAGGCGGCGGTGGGGGGGACCCAGTCGTCTCCCTCGTCGGAGGGGCCGCTCCAGAACAACTCCCGGTAGTCCAGATCCAGCAGCAGCCGGTTCAGCAGTACGGCGGCGTCCTGACGCAAGATGGGCTGGGAGAGGGTGTCGGGAGATACCGGAAGAAAATCGTTTTCCAGCAGCAGCCCCATCTCTCTGGCGGCGTCATATCCCGCCCTGTCCCAGTCGGTACCCAGGCTCAGCTGAAGGGAATAGGCTTCCGGGTAGATGGCCCGGTCCAGCATGACCAGATATTGTCCCCATGTGAGTACGTCATCGGGAGCCATTCGCCCATCCTCCATTCCCTTGAGGATACCCAGGCTTACGGCCTGGCTAATGGAGGTGTAGGCCCAGTGGTCCGGGGACAGATCAGGGTATTGAGGACCGTCGGCGGCAAAGGCCCCCAAAGGCAGGGCAAGAGCGGCGCAGAGGGCGGTACAGCATAGACGCTGAAAGATCTTCATAGAGGCTTCTTCCTTCCCGGTTTTATGTTTCTATTATATTCCTGTCGGAAAAAGGAAGCAAGAAAAAAGTCGGAAAAGGGAGAAGATGGAAGGAAGCCGTCTTTTCACCGGAAGCGCCCCATGATAAAAGATCCGCCCCTTCCCATCTGGAAAGGGGCGGATCGCTTTGAAAAAGGCTCAGGCGTAGAAGGCGTGGGCCCCGATGGTGGCCACATAGGGCCGGTTCCGGCTGGCCCAGCTGTTGGGCGAATACCGGGGGTTGATAAAGTAGAGGGCGTTGCCCGCCGTATTAGCCCCGTCCAGACACAGCTTGGCGGCAATGACGCTTTCCGCATTGGGCGTCAGGTTAATGGAACCGTTGGACACAGGAGTAAATTGGCCCCGCTGGAAGATGACCTCATAGACGGTGCCGGGGAACCGGGGGTTGGCCACCCGGTTGAGTACCACGTTGCCTACGGCGATCTTGCCCTCCAAAGGCTGGTTGCCGCTCTCGGCGTTGATGATATGGCTCAACCAGTACACCACGTCTTCCTGATAGGCGATATCGCCGGAGGTGATGGGACCGGTGGCTGCAGTGAGTACCACATGATTCCCGATGGGATCCCAGGCTACGTCAGCGCCCAGGGCGGCGGCCAGAACACGGACGGGGACCATCAGATTTCCGTTGTCGGTGCGGACGCCGTCGGGCATGTACAGGTAGCGTCCGTTGGCAACAAGGTACTTGAGACCGGGCCGGATCTCCATCCGGAGGCCGGGGGCCGCGATCATGGCCCGGTCATTCTCCCAGACAGCCGTGGCGTCGGGATAGAGAGCCTGGACCACAGGCCAGTAGGAGACGTAGGTGACCTGATTCCAAATCTGGACGGGAGTGTCCATGGCGACGACGGTATCGTTTACGATGATATCCAAGCCGTCGCCCTCAATAGCGGTGGCGGGCAGAGCCAGGCCTGTGACCAGGCACAGCGTCAGCGCCAAGGTAAGCAGCTTTTTCATAATGTTATTTCCTCCGATCGCAATTTTCGGCGCGGGGCGTCTCCCCGCTCACCTTCAAATTGTAACCGTATTGTAACCGCTTTAGAAGCAAAAATCAATAAAACTCTCGTGAAAACGGCGAAACAAACAAAAACACATCAATTCGACAAAAAAACATTCTTGAAAAAAGTTACAAAACGGAAACAAGCGAAGCTGGGGAGGTCAGCATTTACATTAAAAGCAGTGACAAAAAATTGGTTC